>JAOARK010000323.1 GCA_025210575.1 Schleiferiaceae bacterium | reverse complement strand
GACGCTAGAAAATCTCCTTGACCTTAATACTGACTATATGGAGGTTTATTTTCAAAAAATGGAAGAGCTAGAGCGTCAGCAGCAAGAACAATCGCAGGCTAACTAACTTGTAAAACCAATCCTTTTAGATATTCCCCTTCAGGGTGAAATATATTTATGGGATGATCTATAGGTTGATATAATTGATGAAGAATTCGAATGTTTCTTCCTGCTTCAATAGCTGCAGCTCTGATAGTATCATTAAACAATTGCCTTGATATATTTTGTGAGCAAGAAAAGGTAAAGAGTAACGCACCTTTTTTCATCTTCTTCATTGTGAGCGCGTTTAAGCGCTTATATCCTTGCACTGCATTGTGACTTGCATTTCTTCTTTTTGCAAAGGCAGGAGGATCTAAAACAACAATATCGTAATTCATCGCTTCCTTCTTTATATGGTCGAATGCATCTATAGCATGGCCTTCATGTCTCTCTTCTGCATTGTTGAGTTGAGCATTTTTATTGGCCAATTCAATCGCAGATTGAGAAAGGTCTACTGAAACCACTTTGCGAGCACCACCTAGAAGAGCATAAACAGAAAAGCCTCCGGTGTAGCTAAAAACGTTCAATACATTTTTGTTATGAGATAAAGACTTTAGAAGGTTTCGATTCTCTCTTTGATCAATGAAAAATCCAGTCTTTTGACCTTCAACCCAGTTTATCAAAAACTGAGCTCCATTTTCTATTCCAATTACTGAGTCCTGCTCTCCGAACAAGAATTCACCTTCCTTTTCGCTTTTTGCGTATATGGTTTCAATCTCTTCAGGTAGCGCTAAAAGTGCCTCTTTGATAAACTTTAAATCTGCTTGCATTCCTGCACTATGGCATTGTACAACAACATGCTGATTATAATAATCAATAATAAGCCCTGCTAAACCATCACCCTCTCCAAAAACAAGCCTATAAATATTCGTGTTTTCATTGGGCAGATTTAACTGCTTTCTATAGTTATATGCATCCAAGACCTTTTCCTCATAAAAATTCTGAATGTCTTCTTTTCTAGAATAGGATAATACCCGCACTGCAATTGAACCAATTGAAAAGTGACCGCAACACACAAATTCGCCTTGAGCGTTTTCAACGGTTACCCATGATCCATTTTTTAAGTCAGAATCAATTTTTTGAAAAGCACCAGAAAAGATCCATGGATGTTTCCTTGCTAATGGTTTTTCTTTCCCTTTTTTCAGTCTTAAGGTGTTCATATCGCAGTATAAGAAGGCAGTTCTTTAATGAAATCGTATTTTTTCTCGGTATAGTTAATGGTTGCAAAAAAATGACTTATTCCGTTTGTCACCCATAAATATGGAACATTCAGTTTGAGATTGTACCTCGCTATTTGATCGAATACCTCTTGATTGATCTTTACGGAAGGTGCTTTACACTCTATGAGAATCTGTGGCTTACCCTTTTTATAAAGCAAACCATCAAACCTTTTTATTTGTTCGTTTAGCCTAAGTTGACCTTCAAGCGCAATGCAAGATTTGGGATATTCAAGCACATTATTTGCAAAATGTACGCAATGTTGCCTAACCCATTCTTCAGGGGTAAGAACCAGTTCTTTTTTTCTGATATCGTCAAAAACATAAATATTTCCTTCTTTCTTTTTTAACGAAAGTTGATAAGGAGGAAAATTTAGCGGAGGATACTTTTCCTTGAGATTATTCACGCTTAAAAATTTCGGGGTTATACATCTCAGGATTTTTACCGGTCCATTGCTGGTAGCTTTTCTCAATGATCTCAAAATCAGATTGAATATTGCCCGTAGGTTCCAATATTTGATCTATTCCCGCTATCTTATTCTTGTAATCAAGGTAACCCAAACAAATTCTAACTTTCGCTTCGGTGGCGATATGGTAAAACCCCTTTTTCCATTCTTCCACCCATGATCGCGTTCCTTCAGCTGGCACTAGAATTACTATTCCCGGATTTTCGTTGAGAATAGTCACGGCATGATTTACCAGATTATTTTTTTTGCTCCTGGTTACTCCCAAAGCCCCCATCCATTTGAATATGAATCCAAACAAGGATTTGGTGTAAGCATCCTTGATAAAAAACTTAAGATCTACACCCATGAGCCAAAATGCGGCCAAGGCATTAGGGAAATCCCAGTTGGAAGTATGTGGTGCAGCAATCATAACGGTATGCTTCACTTCAGACACATCCATCTGCACATTTATTTTCCAGCCTATAAGCCAGAAATAGAATTTAGCAATTGCTTTTTTCATTCAGGATCCTAATCTAGATCGTTAAAGTACTCGTTTTTAAAACCTAATAAATATACACTGCCGGTTGCTCTTGTTATTGCAGTATATAACCATCGAAAATAATCTGCATCCATTTTACCATCGGGTATCCAGCTTTGTTCAACGAAAATATTCTTCCACTGACCTCCTTGTGCCTTGTGGCAGGTTATGGCGTATGCAAATTTAACTTGTAAGGCATTATAGTATTCATTGTTTAAGGTGGCTTTAATGGCTTGTGTTTTGGGTAGATGTTGGTAATCTAGCATTACTTCATTAAAGAATTCAGTCTGTTTTGTGTAATCTAAATTTGGTCCATCTAAACTAAGTACATCAAGCATCAGCTTTACATCTATAGGTTTTTCATTTGGGAAATCTGGAAATCTTACTTCTGCATCTACAAAGTGATATCCATAGAGTTCAACTCGATTCTTAAAACTTAAGATCTCAATAGTCTCCCCATTTGCAATAAAACTCATCTCACTTTTCGGATCAACCCAGAAGTAATTGTTCTTTACAACCATGAGTTCATCTCCTGAAGCTAATTCATTTTCCAACCAAAGAATTCTTGATCTAATCTGTTGATTATAAAGATTGGCTCGTTTATTCGAGCGCACAATCAAACGGGTTTCTTCCTGCTCTTGCTGGTAACATTCTGTTAAACGATCTTGAATTTCGTAACCATCCGTAAGTCTAATAAAATCGGGCCCTACATTGAATTGAAGATGATCGAAACTTTGTTGTTCAAGCCCAGATCTAATAATAGTTGCGTTTTGAACGATATAGCTTTTTTGCGCCTGCCTAACAACTTCGGTCAATTCTATAGATTTGGGTTTATCGTCAATTAGATACTGCAAATTAACAATGTCTAATGCTGGACTTAATTGTTGACCTACAGGAGGTAATTGTGCGTTGTCACCGACAAAGAGTATTGAACAATAAGCACCTTCACTAACAAATAAAAGAAGATCTTCGAGAAGTGAATTTTTTTGACCATCCCTTTGATCACCAATCATAGAAGACTCATCTACTACGAAGAGCGTTCTAGTAGATTTGTTCTGTCTTAACCTGTAAGAAAGTTTGCCACCAGATTGTTTTGGCATGTAAATGAACCGATGAATGGTGAATGCTTGTTTACCCGCATAGTTGCCCATAACCTTGGCTGCCCGGCCAGTTGGAGCAAGTAATATGGTTCTAAAATTCGATAGATTTCGTTGTTTAACTAGCGTAGCGATCAAGGTAGTTTTACCCGTACCTGCATATCCCTTTAAAACAAAAGCGAATTTTTCCTCACTTAAGAATTGTGCAATATTAGTTATGGCATTATTTTGGTTCTCCGTTAATTCAAACGGAAAAAGCCCATGCATTTCTGCAGTAAATTTTTGAGGATTTAAATAAGCCAAAAGCGTTGTTATTACTCGGTTTTTGCGGGGTGTAAAATAAGGCTATGTCATTTAAAAAAAATTGTAGATTTGTTGCCGTTCAAGCAAAAATAATAAGCAGAAAAACAATATGAATTCCAAGGTAATTCTAGCCATTAATGTTGCACTTTCAATAATCGCCATCTTTCTTGTATTTAAGATTTATAGGCTCATTATGGAACCCATTGAGTTTGATAAGTTGAGAGATTCTAGATTTGAAGATGTAAAGACTTCATTAATCAATATTAGAGAAGCTCAATTGGCGTATCGCGAAGAGATTGGCGGATTTTGCCCGGATTTGGATGTCTTGGTGGCTTTTGTTGATACAGGCTCTTTAACAATCATAGAACGAAAAGATACCAGTTTCATGGCTTACAATAAAGTATATCAAAAAGACATGATGAAAGATTCTGTGATCGTGAGAATCTTGGGTACTGAGACGGTGAAGAAGAACAGATTTGGAGCAGATTTTGACGTTAACTCAATTCTATATATTCCTCATTCAAATAATGAAAAATTTGAGTTGGGTGCTGGCATTCTTGAACGTAACGGAGTAAAGGTACCTGTGTTTGAAGCTAAGGCAGGAGACAAAAGTATCCTTTACGGAGTTGAAGAAAGATTTGTGCCTTATATTGATGAAAACCACAGTTTAATAGTAGGGTCTTTAACTGAACCAACTATTGGTGGAAACTGGCAATAAAGTTCAAGTAATCTTTGAAGCGGCAGATGCGCTTCTAGATCAAACAGATATTAGTAATAGTAGATTGTCCATTCTTCATTCGGGGGATGGACTTTCTTTTTCATTACTGAATAAAGAGCGGAACAAGTTTGTGCTTCTGGGTGCTTATAAAACGGATAGAGAAGAAGACCACAGGAAATTGTTTGAGTTTGTAGAGCGCTTTACAGACCTGCCAGGAGATGTGAGTTACGCAAGTACAGATAATACTTTTTCATTAGTTCCTAAAGTACTCTTTGATGAAAGCAATGCTCAGAAATACCTCTCCTTAATCTCAACAGAAACACCTAAGACAGTTGGGGTAAAAGAGCTTGATGAATGGGTGTTGGTTTATGAAGATAGCTCTGAACTTACCGATTGGGTAAAGACGCATTTACCTAATGTAAAAGTGTTAAATGGAGCAGAAGTGGTGATAAGCTATTACCAGCAAAAGTTCAAGAATACAAGTGAATCGCTCGTTATGTGCCATGTAATGGGTAATAGGGTAGAACTTACATGTATTGAGAACGGAGTGCTTACTTTACACAATGTTTTCAGCTTCAATAGTGTTCAAGACTTTACCTATTACATTTTGTCTGTGTTTGAACAATTGAAGTTCAATCCGGAAGAAATTCCAGTTTATTTATCTGGATGGCTGACTAAATTATCTCCTGAAGTAGACGAGTTGAGGAAATACATAAGAAACATAGAGTGGGAAGCAAGACCAAAGGAATTTGAGTATAGCTATACTTTTAATGACAGTGCTGAGCATTCATTTAATCGATTATTCCAACAGTCTTTATGCGTATTGTAAGCGGTAAGTTTAAGGGCAGACATATTAAAACCCCAAAGAATCTTCCCGTTAGACCAACCACAGATTATGGGAAAGAATCTCTATTCAACATTCTAAACAACTGGTATTACTTTGATGAATTATCGGTTTTGGATCTTTTCGCAGGAACCGGGAACATCTCATTTGAATTTGCATCTCGCGGAACCCAAAGAATTGTGAGTATAGACGCCAATAAAAACTGCGTTGGTTTTATTGAGCAAATGATTGAGGAGCTTGACATAGCTGATGTATTATCAGCCAATAGAATGGACGCTATGGAATATGTGGAATTAACCACCGAAAAATTCAATGTCATTTTTGCAGATCCTCCTTATGACTATGATGGCTATCCAAAAATGATTGAAACTGTATTTTCAAGAGAACTTTTAAAGGAAAATGGTACTTTGATTATGGAACATGATCGAAGAAACGATTTCTCTGAACACCCTTACTTTGAGGACAGCAGAAAGTATGGTAATGTCAACTACAGTTTTTTTAGCGTTCCAAAGAGTTGAGATAAGCAACTAGCTTTTCTACAGCTTTCCCTCTATGACTGATTTTCCCTTTTTCATCAGATGTCATCTCTGCAAAAGTTTGATCAAAACCAAGAGGTTGAAATATAGGGTCGTAGCCAAAGCCTTCTTGTCCCGATTTTTCTTTGGTAATTTCACCCACTGCAATTCCAGAAAAGAATTTTCTCTCACCATCAAGAATTAGCGCAATAACTGTTTCGAAATGTGCCTTTCTATTCGAGATTCCTTCCAAATTGAACAATAGCTTTTTCATGTTTTCTTCAGAGTTAGCGTTCTCTCCAGCGTATCTTGCCGAATAGACTCCAGGTTCTCCGTTTAACGCATCAATGAGTAAACCTGTATCATCAGAAAAGCATGAGTAGCCATAGTTCCTGTAAACATGTTCTGCCTTTATCAAGGCATTTCCCTCTAGGGTGTTACTAGTTTCAGGAATGTCATCAAAACAACCAATATCCGCTAAACTTAGAACTTCTATTGAGGAAGGAACCAAGGCTTTGATCTCCTTCAATTTGTTCTTGCTATTCGTTGCAAATACGATTTTCATATTGTTTGTTTTGTTGTATTCTTGACGCAAAGAAACCCATTTATCTATGAAACAAACGATACTTCTTTTTCTCTTTTTTCCATTAATGTGCATCGGGCAAAGCCAAATGGAAAAAGCAAAGAAATTTCAAGATGAATTGAATGAAGAGTATGCTGATAAAGAACGCTCACCTCTTACGGAAAAAGACTTTAAGCATTTCGAAGGTCTTCCTTTTTTTTCTATAGATACAACATTTGCTGTTAAGGCTACTCTAGAGTACACACCAAACGATTCTATTTTTAAAATGAAAACCACAACCGATAGATTGCCTGAGTATAGAAGAGGTGCGATCGCAAGATTTATAATCGATGGAAAAGAGTATGAACTAAGCTTATATAGAAATCTAAGGTTGATGAAAATGGAGAAATATAAGAACTACTATTTCTTACCCTTTAAAGACAATACTTGTGGCAACACCAGCTATGGTGGTGGAAGATTTATGGATTTCAATATAGTTGAAGGTCAAGAAGAGTTGATTATTGATTTCAATATGTCGTACAATCCACTTTGCGCATATAATGTACGTTATTCGTGTCCAATTGTGCCCCAAGAAAATTATTTAGATGTAGAAATTAATGCAGGTGTAATGGCACCCGCAGGTCATTAATGAAGAATAAAGTAGCTCTCTTTCTCGGCCCGTTAGCGTTTTTCATAGTTCTTTTAATCGCTCCACCAGGAGCAGCCTCATCTGTTGTGGCAGTATTATTATGGATGTTGATTTGGTGGATGACTGAAGTAGTAAATCTGGCTGTTACAGCATTGCTTCCACTTGTTCTTTTTCCGATACTTCAGGTAGGTACTTTAAAAGAAATTGCAGCCAACTATGCTCACCCCATAGTTTACTTATTCTTTGGAGGATTTGTACTCGCCTTGGCAATTGAGAAATGGAATTTGCACAAGCGCATAGCATTAAATATTATTCTCAAAACTGGAATTGACTCAAGACGGGTATTGTTGGGATTTATGATTGCTACGGCTTTCTTAAGCATGTGGATCAGTAATACGGCCACCACAATAATGATGTTGCCCATTGCCTTATCTGTGCTTAACGTTGTAAAAGTTAGTCCCGAAGTTGAAAACAGAATGAGCTTCATACTGTTAGTAGGAGTTGCATGGAGCGCGAATATTGGAGGAATGATGACCCTCATTGGAACTCCTCCGAATTTAATTTTTGCTGGATTTTTAAAAGAGCAACTCCATACCGAAATAGCTTTTTCTCATTGGCTGATTATTGGGTTACCTACAGGAATCACGTTACTTCTGGCTGCTTATTCGTTCTTGAGTCGCTTTGTACCTAAAGTCCTGTTGTTTAATGAGCATAATGTAATTCAAGATGAACTAACAAAGCTGGGCAAAATGTCGCTTCAAGAAAAACGTGTAACCGTTGTTTTCGTTAGTACTGCATTGGCATGGATATTAAGACCGTTTGTTGTTTCTCATTTTTCATTAGAAGGATTGTCTGACACAACAATAGCTTTGGTTTGTGCAATTGTACTTTTTGTTCTTCCTGGAACTAAAAAAGAGCGTTTACTAAAGTGGTCAGACACTTCAAAATTAGCTTGGGGAATTTTGGTGCTGTTTGGAGGTGGACTAGCTTTAGCTGGAGCAATTAAGAGCTCCGGTATAATTGATCTAATAGAAGTTTATCTATCTGCCTTAGAGGTATCTAATGTCATTGTACTCATTGCAATTATGACGCTAATTGGAATATTTGTTACTGAATTGGTTTCTAATATGGCATTGGTAGCGGCAACTTTACCTTTGGTATATGCGGTATCTTCATCAATGAATGTTGACTTTGAGTTATTGGCTCTTCCTTTAACGTTAGGAGCCAGCTGTGCGTTTATGCTTCCAATGGCTACACCTCCTAACGCAATAGTGTTTTCATCAGGGAAAATAAGGATAGAGAAAATGGCCCGCTTTGGATTGGTTATGAATGTTTTTGCATTCATCATCCTAACGGGATTGGCCTATTTACTCGGATCTTACGTCCTTTAAACAGGAGCTACAACATTATCATTCTTTTGTGATAGCTTCTTCGGAACGGCTGATTTTATGGACTCGATCAAAGCTTCCACAAGTTTTATTTTCAGTTGTGTTCTTCGGTAGATTACAGATATTTCTCGTGTTGGTCTAGGTTCTGCAATGGGCTTTATGTGTTGAGAACCTTCTTTGTCCATATCAACCCCAGCTAAATAGGGTAGAAGGGTCATACCATATCCACTATCCGCCAAGCGAATCAGTGTTTCAAAATTTCCGCTTTCTATGCTAAACTGTCTTTCATGATTTTCATCGGATTGCCCACAAAGGTTTAATACAGAATTCCTGAAGCAATGCCCTTCATTTAACAACAGCATATCATTTAATTTGAGCTCAGAGTTGAGAACAAACTCTTCTTTAGACAATCTATGACCCTCTGGGATATATGCCATGAAAGGTTCGTAATACACAGGTTTCTCAATAATCCCATTCTCTTCTAATGGTGTGGCAAGAATTGCTGCGTCTAAAACATCCTTTTTTAATTGAGTAATGATTTGGTCAGTTTGTAATTCCTCAACTATTAAATTAATATGGGGCATTGACTTTTGAAACTTAGACAAGAACCGATGAAGTAAATAAGGGGAAATGGTAGGAATAATTCCAATTCTAAAATCACCTTCAAAGAAACCCTTTTCTTGTTGAGAGATCTGTTTGATCAATTTTGACTGTGTAATGACCACCCGAGCTTGCGCAATGATCTTCTTACCCACTTCTGTAGGTGTTACAGGCTGCTTACTTCTATCGAAAATGAGAATATCTAATTCATCCTCAAGCTTGTGTATTTGCATACTGAGAGTGGGCTGAGTAACGAAGCAAGCTTCTGCAGCCTTAGCGAAATGTCGATGATTGTCTACGGCAACAACATATTCAAGTTGGGTGATAGTCATATAGAGTTATTTTATGTAAACATAAAAAATATTGAAGTTGATTATATATTAATTTTTGGTCATCACTCTATTTTTGACATGCATTTTAAAAGATAGATATCATGAATACGAATTTTTTAGGATTACCCATAAAACAGAGCAAAGAGTTATCAGAGATGTTAAACACTCTGCTAAGTACATATCAAATCCATTATCAAAATTTAAGAGGCCTACACTGGAATATCAAAGGATCTAATTTTTTTGAATTACACGTGAAATTTGAGGAGTATTATAATGATGCCCAAGAGAAGATTGACATGATTGCTGAAAGAATTCTAACATTAGGTGAAGGCCCTCTTCATAGTTTCGAAGATTACATTGAAACGAGCAGAATTAATAGTGCTAAGAATATCAGCAATGACAATGAAGCGGTAGATTTAATTATAAAGTCAGTTCAAGAAATAGTGAAATTGGAAAGACCAATTTTGCATCTTGCAGGAGAAGTTAGTGATGATGGAACGGCTGATCTAATGACGCAGTTTATTGCTCAGCAAGAAAAAGAACTGTGGATGTTAAATGCCTGGATAAATAGACAATAACAAAATGTTTGATACCTTCTTAGAGGAGTTGAATCAAGGGTTTTCTGTAGAACTTCCTGGACAGAACGCACAATTTAAAATGGTGCCACAAGGAAGAGAGAGAACCAATTTGGAAAATATTGAGCACCGCAACCCCAAAAGAGCTGCGGTGCTTGTTTTATTCTACCCGGTTAATTCTACACCTCATATTGTGTTAATGAAGCGCAATTCTTACCCAGGTGTTCATAGTGATCAAATTAGTTTTCCTGGCGGGAAATTTGAAGTGGGAGATGAAAACCTTAAACAAACTGCATTAAGAGAGGCTAATGAAGAACTAGGTATCATTTCAGCCAATGTTGAGATTGTTGGAGAGTTGACTCAGGTTTATATTCCACCTAGCAATTTTCTTGTAAATCCATACGTAGGGTATGCAAAAGAAAAACCCTCATTTATCCCAGAACTAAAAGAGGTGACTGAGATTGTAGAGGCAGATTTTTCATCCATAAGAAACCTATCTAATGTTGAAAATGTGGCTGTTAATGTTCGTGGTTTTAAAATGGACGTACCTGCATTTATGATCAACGGACATGTAGTGTGGGGCGCTACTGCAATGATGCTCTCTGAGCTGGCTCATGTTTTAGGACCTACAGACAGAGTCTGACGAGCTTAAAATTTTATATTTGCGCTGCCTAATCTGAGCAGTGGAGTATGAGCTTGAATCCCTTTAAACAAGACGTTTTTGGCAACAATCTGTTAATCAAAAGAATAATTGTCTTTTGGTTTGGATTGGTAGCTTGGTATCGTTTTAATATTGCCAATACCACCAAAGTCGAAGGTTCAAGAAAACTTAAAGATCTTCCCAAACAAAGAGTTCTATTTGTGAGCAATCATCAAACTTATTTTGCTGATGTTGCCTGTATGTATTTGGTATTCAACTGTGTTAAGTGGAAAATTTATGATAGAATCGATTTCATTTGGCACCTTTTCGCACCAAGGCTCAATGTCTATTTTGTGGCCGCAACAGAAACGATGAAATCTGGAATTCTTCCAAAAATGTTTGCCTATGTGGGGTCCGTAAGTATAAAACGAACCTGGCGAGCCGCTGGTAAGAATGTAGACAGGGGAGTGGATACAAAAGATCTTGATAACATTAGGAAAGCAATTGCCAATGGTTGGACTATAACCTTCCCGCAAGGAACAACAACACCATATGTTAGAGGAAGAAGAGGTACGGCCCATTTAATCAAAGAAATGAAGCCCATAGTAATACCTGTGGTAGTAGACGGTTTTAGACGAGCATTCGATAAAAAGGGAATGTTTTTAAAATCTAAAAATTCAGAGTTGTCTATTCGCTTTAAGGATCCATTAGATATTAATTTCGATGATAGTCCGCAAGCCATTATTGAGCAGGTAATGGAATCTATTGAGCAAACAGACGATTTCATTCCAGAAGTGCTGCAGAATAATAAGCCTTAATCATTCAATTGCTGCGATAACTCGTTGGCTAATTGCTGTGTAACTTATTTCACATTTCAGCGTTAATTGATTTATATATTTGCTTGCACTTAGATAGAATTAGCATATGAACAAGTTTTTCAGAGTTACCTTACTTCTACTATTGACTTCAACCATATTAACAGGTTGCGTTAAAAGCATCATTCAAGATGAAGAAGGGCAGCTGGACAATAGAAACATAGAAATCAGAGTAGTTTATTATTGGGAGAACTATTTTTTAAGAAGGGATTCTATTTATCAAAAGGATGGAGCGCGCTTCAAGATTGACAACATAGAAATGATTTTGTCTAATTTCTATTACAACAACGAAGGAGATACAGTAACAGATTGGACCCAACAATCATATGTTAAAATGGGGACCTTAGACCACAAATTAGGTTCGATAATGGAGCCTAGTATTTCTGGTAGTATAGGATGGTTAATTGGTCTTGATAGTCTTATGAATGCTACAGAACCTGGTGATCACGATCAAGGTGATGTACTATCAAATTCAAACTTATACAGTGGATCTAAGATCGGTTACAACTTTTTTACGTTGACAGGAAGAGTGTTTGATCCTGACAAGCCAGACGAAACGGAACCTTCTATTCCAATGAAGTGGGTTGTGGCAACGAATGCTTTAGTTAGTACAATTGACAGTAAAAGAAGTTTTTCAATACCTGTTGGAAAACAAGTGATTATTGATGCAAGTGTGTTTGTAGATAAATTATTTGATGATATGCAACCTGTGCAGACGCCTATTATCAAGTCTGACCCAGACGATGCTGATGACTATGCTGAAGCAATGCAGCTTCATGATAATTTGCAAAAAGCCTTTTTTATTCCTTAAATGAAGTTTAGATCGATCATATTAGCGCTCATAGCAGCGATAGCATTAACAAATTGTGAAAAACAACAATGTGAATGCGATCCTCCAGTTGAGAAAGGGCCACTTTCATTAAAATTTCAATTGTATAAAGATGGCGCTCCTATAGCCATTCAACAGAAGTTTGCTGATGATTCGCTGGAGGTAATGGTTGAACGATTAAAAGTTTATTTCTCTCATATAAAACTTAGAAAGTCATCGAATAACACATTGGTTTCGTTAACTGATGTGCTTTTAGCAGACATTTCTGACCCTGAGTTAACTACTTTTCATTTTTCTACTGATCGAGTAGGTTACTCTTCTATTCTTTTTGGAATTGGTTTGGATGCAAATCAAAATCAAATGGATCCTGCAACATTTCCATTAGATCATCCGATGAGTACATTCTATGGAATGCATTGGGGATGGGCAGGTTTATACAAGTTTATGGAGTTACAAGGCAGGTCTAATCCTGATGGCCAATTGGGTACCCCTACAGATGTGGCATTTTCATATCATCCAGGTAATGATGCTTTTTACAAGCAATATGAAATGGCATTAAATCTTACTCAAGGTGAAGACACTTCACATGTTGAAGTTGCCATAGACTATGACACAATCTTCAAGGGTTCTGCAGGTGACGTGAATATTCTTACTGAAAACCAAAGTCATACAACACCTTCAGACTATCATATTGCAGAGAAGATCATCTTTAACTTTGGTGAAGCATTGACCATTTTGGTTAAGTAATTCTATTTTCAAGCAAATTCTTTATCAGATATAAAAGTGGACTATTTTTGAGCCACTAATCTGCATTTATGAATATCCATTTTATAGCCATTGGTGGTAGTGCAATGCACAACCTGGCACTCGCTTTACATTCTTATGGTCATAACATTACTGGTAGTGATGACGAAATTTTTGAACCTTCAAAAACAAGATTAGCAGAAAAAGGACTTTTGCCTGAAAAGTTCGGTTGGGATGCAAGCAGAATCACAGATCAACTTGATGCCGTAATTCTGGGCATGCATGCTCGAAAAGACAATCCTGAGTTGCTAAAAGCGCAAGAATCTGGTATCCCTATTTATTCGTATCCAGAGTTCATTTATAATCATTCAATAGATAAAACTCGAATCGCCATTACGGGGAGTCATGGTAAAACGACCATCACTTCAATGATTCTTCATGTGTTGAACTATCATAATGTAAGCACTGATTACATGGTAGGAGCTTTGATTGAAGGTTTTGATACCATGGTGAAGCTCACGGATGACGAGTTTATTGTACTTGAAGGAGATGAATACTTGTCATCACCGATAGATCTTCGTCCAAAATTCTTGCATTATAAACCTAATATAGTTCTATTAAGCGGCATAGCTTGGGACCACGTTAATGTATTTCCAACATATGAGGAGTACAAAGAGCAATTCAGGTTAATGCTTGATTCTATTGAAAAAGGCGGAGTAGTTATTTATAATCAAGAAGATCCGGAGGTAGTTGATCTCATTATGAAATGTACCAACGAGATCAAAAAATTCGCTTACGGAATCCCTACATACAGAATTGAAGATGGAGTGAGTTTATTAGAAACGCCAGATGGTGAAGTTCCTTTGAAAGTTTTTGGACAACATAACTTGAATAACCTTGAAGGAGCTCGATGGGTTTGTTTAGAAATGGGTGTTCAAGAAGAAGAATTCTACGAGGCCATTAGTACTTTTAGTGGGGCAGGAAAAAGATTAGAGTTGATAGGCGAGAAAAGCAACAGTAAAATATTCAAAGATTTTGCTCATGCTCCTTCAAAAGTTGAAGCCACGGTAAGAGGAACGAAAGAACAATT
>JAOARK010000322.1 GCA_025210575.1 Schleiferiaceae bacterium | reverse complement strand
ATTATACACTGCCCATTGGCAAAGCGGCCTTACTTGAGGAAGGTGATGCACTAACTATAATTGCTTATGGTCAGGCAGTGCACTGGGCTTTAGAACAAGTAGAAGAAAATAAAACACTCAAGGCTGATATTATTGATCTCAGGACTTTGGTTCCGCTAGATGAAGAGACCATCATTAATTCAGTTAAAAAGACAGGTAAAGTATTGATCATAACTGAAGATGTTGAAATAGGAAGCATCGCTTCGGATATTTCAGCGATGATTCATGAAAGGTGCTTTGAATATTTGGATGCACCTGTAAAAAGATTGTGTAGTCTCAATACAGCTGTTCCTTTTGCAAAAGAGTTGGAGGATGGCTTCCTGCCAAAAGGGCGGATATCTGAAACTATTGAAGAACTAGTGAATTACTAAAATAAAAAAGCGGCCTAAGCCGCTTTTTTTTATTCCACAATGAATTTTTTACTGAGCTGAACTCCTTCAGATTGCAGGGTAACGGTATACATGCCACTTGCAAAATTAGAGGCGTCTATCTCAATTTTATGCTGCCCTAATTGAAGTTTACCTAATTCTCTAGACTCGATTATCTGGCCTAAATAATTTGTCACAACCAAATCAAAATCAGATGAAAAATCTAGTTCTAATCTTAGAGATACAATGCTTCTAGTCGGATTTGGAAAACAATCTGAAATGTTGAAGTGCGCATTTTCTTCTTCTCGTATACCAATAAATAGAGGATAGTCACCGGCTAAATAATTCATTTGGGTTGGCGCGTAAAAGTCATTTGTATTGGGATCCAATATTTGATTTACGCAGTGAAGTCTTAATTTGTTATTCGTTGGACCCCATGCTTCTGGTGCTACATTTCCAAAAGTATTAACTCCAGAATTTGAAATATCATCTGTCATATTGATCGCTCCAATTGGTGTTGATTGAAGATCTACATCATACACATTTGCCCACCAGTCTGGGAAATTATTATCAGTACCTCCCCAAATAGAAAGATCAGTATCAAACCAAGAGTAAACAATGTAACGTCCGTCTCCAGACCTAGAAAGGTGAGGGCGGTTGTCTTCAGTTACATCCGGGTTGGAAGGGTCTGTTCCAAAACTTCCTCTAAAAGATTGTGGAGAGCCCACGATCATAGATTTGTAGGTGGCGCCACCATCTGTTGAATAAATGTCTACCATTCCGTTGATTCCAGAATAAATTGAAAACTCATTTCCTGTGTTCCCGTTACCTGTAATAGTAGAGATTGCAGCAGGGCAAATGTTGACAAAAATGTGTGGGTTACCGTTCTTGTCTACAGTTATGTCACCATCAAATGCCGTAGATAGATCTGTGATTGTCCAGGTACTATCTACATCTTGATAATTCTTCAGTAAAGTCATGTTGGAGATTGTTTCCTGAAGTGTGTTCAAGTTAATGTTTTGAGGGGCAGACCATGTATTTCCTCCATCTGTAGTTTTGAATATAATGGGGTGATAGAGACCATAAACTGGGTAACTGGTTGAATATCCTATAACCAATATGTAACCAATTTGACCTGTTAGATCAAAGGCTACTTTGAAATCGGCATAAACAACATCTCCATTTGAATTTGTGCCTAGAGGTAAATAAACATCAGTTTTTGTAAAACCTAGAGAATCGTTGGTGTTGTCCCAAACTCCTTTATAGACCATGATGGTATCAGAATATGAAGTGGCGTCATTATGATTCATGTTTACTCCAAATATGGTTGTTTCTGTTGCTTTCCAAAAGGCTTTACTCACGGTTGGATAGCCCATTTCAGCTGAAGAAGAATCTACTCTTATTTTAATGTCTGAGTTGTCTAGTTTATGGGTTCCCATCAATTGACCACCATACCAGTTGTTTTGGTTGAGATATGTTGTTCCCCATAAAGCCATAAAAGCATTACTCGCAGACGATGCACCGTTTGGATTAAAGAGAATTGCATTTGGATACCTTGATGGCCCCGGATATACTCCAGTTCCACCTGCTGGATTGTAGATAGGTCCAACGTTGGTGTTCCAAGTAGTTCCGCCATCTGTGGAAATATCGTAGCGCAAAGAGCCATTAGAATTATCCCCATTGGTGTTAAAATCAGAACGGTGAATCATGGCTATAGAATTGAGGCCTTCATGAGCCGATAATGGTTTCAAAGGGCCAAAGGCACAACCAAAACCATTAGGTGCTTGACCTATGGGTGTGCTAATGGACGAAGATGTCTTTGAAAAAGATGATTTTGAAGGTGTGTAATCAAGTTCGGTTGTGGGTTTGGTTATGCTTACTTCTTTTTCCTGTCCGCTATAACGAAGAGGTTGCTGTGCATTTAAATTCCAAAAAGAAAAGCAAATGAAGAGGAATAGTAATTTTTTCATTGTGGTGTGTTTTAAGATTAGTATTCCCCTAAAATAAAAAAAGCCGCTCAAAATGAGCGGCTTATAAAATATAGCTTACTGAGAATTACTCAATAATCATTTTCTTGCTAACTGCAGCACCATTTGTTTTAACAGTGTAGAAATATACACCTGGTACTAAATTAGAAGTATTCATTTCAAATACAGTTGTACCCATAGTTAAGTGACCTAAATCTTTAGTCATCATAACCTGACCAACCATATTTACGATTTCTACAGAATACTCACCACCAACAACTACTTCCATTTTTACTCTAGTGAAGTCATTTGCTGGGTTAGGGAAGTTTTGACCTAATTCAAAGGCATTTACTTCTAAATCTTCCTCAGCAACAGAAATGTTACCAGGATAGTATCCAGCATAGTAGATATACTGAGTTGGATCTAATACGTCATTTGTAGTCTGATCTAACTGCTGAATAACGATGTGAGTTTTGTAAACATCAGATGTACCTTCTTGGAAAGCAACTTCACCAACGTTACCGAAAGTAGCAGTTCCTGAAGAGTTAATGTCGTTAGTGATGTTTAAAGGACCAGCAATAATAGAGTCGCCCATTACATCATAACCATTTACCCATGCATCAGGGAAGTTGTTGTCTGTTCCACCCCAAATAGAAACATCAGTATCAAACCAGTGGTAGAATACTTTCTTACCATCAGAAGATCTTGAAAGCTGAGGACGGTTGTCTTCAGAAATATCTGGGTTAGAAGGATCAGTACCGAAACCACCTCTAAATGTCTGAGGAGCACCAACGATTCTAGCTTTCCATGTAGCACCACCATCTGTAGAATATACATCAGTAATAGCGTTGATTCCAGAGAAAACAGAGAATTCAGTACCTAAAGAACCACCACCTGGAGTTGTAGAAACAGCTGCAGGACAAATGTTCATTAATAAGTGTGGGTTACCGTTCGCATCAACAATCATATCATGCTCGAAAGCAGCAGATAGGTTACCAATAGCCCAAGTACTGTCTACAGAACGAATGATTGTAATCAAAGAATCATTTTCTTCAACTTCCATCAAATCATCTAATACAATGTTACTAGAAGTACTCCAAGTCGTTCCACCATCAGTAGTCTTTAGCACCATTGGGTGATAGATACCATATGTTGGGTAAGAACTGCTATAACCTAAGATTGTGATATAACCAGTCATTCCATCAGGAGAGAAAGCTACTCTTGCATCAGCAAAAACAGGGTCTCCAGAAGAGTTTGTTCCAAAAACTTGATCAATGTAATCAATAGAATAAGCCATTCCAGGAGCGGCTCCATTCCAAACACCTTTCATTACCATTAATGAATCAGTGTAACCAGTTCCACTTCCTACTTGGCTAAAGTTCAAACCAAAAGATTTGTCACCTGCAACCGTATAACCTTCGTTTACAACAAACCAACCTGTAGTGTTGTTTGAAGTATCTAAGTTCGTTGCTAAACCAGTACCGTCAAGTTTTGTAGAACCTTGAAGTAATCCACCCCAACTTCCGTTATGACCACTTAAAGTAGGCGCAAAGAAAGTCATGTATGCATTACTAGGAGTAGTGTTACCCGAAGGGTTAATAATTCCAGCTTGAGGGTAACGTCCTGGTCCCGGAGGCGATCCAGTAGCACTTGTTGGGTTCCAAAGTGGACCGACATTGTTATTGAACGTAGAACCACCATCTGTTGAGATGTCATATCTTAAAGATCCAGATCCATTATCACCGTTAGTACCGGCATCAGATCTGTGGATAAAAGCTACAATGTTAAGATCTTCGTTTGTAGCCACGTTTGTCCAGGGGTTAAATGCAGGGCCGTAAGCATTAGGACCTTGTCCCATGTTCACACCAACAGCAGAAACCTTGCTGGCACTAGATTTTACAGGAGATGTTTTAAAGTCTACCTGCTGTACTTTTTCAATCTTAGAATGTTGCTGTGTTGAGGTTACTTTT
>JAOARK010000321.1 GCA_025210575.1 Schleiferiaceae bacterium | reverse complement strand
GCACAAAGATGATTTGGTTCTACATACAGCGCGCTGATATACCCTAAATTTTTGTGCATTAGGGTGTGCATAATCTGAGTCATTTTCTTGTAATGACTTTCTTTTAATGTTGTTTCGGAGCCTTTATTTTGTTTGAACAAATTGATCAAGGCTTCAGGGCTTTCGAAACCGAATGTGCTGAACTTCGTTTTCTTTGCTTTCTTTAAGTTACGTCTGGTTTGTGAGCTATAGCCTTCATAGATTTGTTCATAGCTCCTGTTAAGATCTAAAATCAAGTTTTGTTGAGCAGCGAATTTTCCTTTTTTGGCGACAGATGGATTCTCTGCGTTTAAGAAGATATCTGTCCAAACAAATTTCTTAGGAATGGCATCGAGAAGTGCTTCAGCCAAAGTGCTATCTCCAAAAACACCCAATTGTTGAACTCCATAAGGTCTATATAAATAGTGTAAACCTAATTTTGTTTTATATGGCAGAGGTAGAACCGCTTCATAATCTCCATAGATTAGTGCATCCCATTCATGGCAAACTAAATCGAGATACCAAACATTTCCATAGATCAACGGAAATGCAGAAGTATTGACACAAGCGTTCCATTTCTGCTCGTCAACATCCCTTCCTTTTATATACTTAATCATGAATTGGAATCTTGCGTTACCTCTTTCAGCATGTTTTCATAGAGCTTATTCCAGCCTTTCCATTCGGGTTCCATTTCGCTAAAAGTTCTGTTATGCCAAACGGTAATCAACTCTCCATTAACCTCTTTTACCCTATCTATTATCTCTTTCATTTCTTCCCATGCTTCTTCTGGTGTGAAATTCTTGTAATTGATAAAGCACATATCCATGAATGCAAAAGGCTTCAAAATAAGATTGGTCTCCACTTCCATATCTAAATCGTAGAACGGATGAGCATTACAAATAGATGCTCTAAAACCTACATCTCGCGCATACCCTAATGAATATTCTTCTTCAATGCCAATATTAGAAAGGTTTCTAAAGGTATTTGGAACTGAGAGCTTTAAGAAGTGTTGCCTACTCTTGGTTATAGTCTTCCCTAAATAATTTTCAAGCGTTTGTTTCTCGTATTCTAACAAACTTTTCTTTTCATTACTCTGATAGGATGGATGAATGGCCACTTCTGTATAATCACCAAGATGTTTAACTGTAGAACGCATCTTTGGATGATGCATAGAAATATTTCGGTCAAAGCGGGCAAACTCAGCGAAAAGCATGAAGTAGATACTATCAACGCCATATTTATTGTGCAATTGAAGTTGATCGTCAAATGTGTAAAAAGGATCTTTTTTTCGGCCTAGAAGTGTAAGAAGTCTTGATTTTAGATTTGAAAAGTTTGATGATGTGATGTCCTTAACGATTCCCCCAAATGTCCTGAATGTGCCTTTACCGTTGTAGGCGAAAATATTGTCTACATCTATGGTTGTAGTGAAGCTGAACTTTTGTTCTCCCTTTTGCCAATTAGGATGCCTTTCAAAAATCACCTCTTCAAATGCTTTGCACCACATATTTACCAAAGGCCATTTTAAAAACCCTTTGTGGTATGCAAGACTTTCTTTTGGCGTAAAACGGCCATGTATATCGGGTAAAAAAGGAAGGTACTCTTCGTATCGAGCAACCAAATAGAAGCTGGCCGCAAAAAGATCAAAAGGAATGGTAGATCCCCTTTTCGTTTTGAAAAATATGGGAAGCTCTTTCCAGAACGTGAGATGTATATCTTGTTCAAAAATGTCTTTTTCAAAGAGCAGGTCAACAGGTGTGATGTTTAATACCCCTTCTTGAATCTCATCTGAATAGTTGATCTTAGGTCCATTATAAGCCGTAAATTCTTCTAAATTTTGAGTGGTTCGGTGCTCCGTCTTGTAAACCGAATTAAAGATAACCTTCAAGGCATATTTAAGACGTGGAGTAATATTTTCTGAGTAGATAAGCACTAAGCTAGACCTCCATTAATGGGAATATTTTGTCCCGTTATGTAATTACTTTCTTCAGAGGCTAGAAGGAGAAGAGTAGAGGCTATGTTCTCAACTGGCCCAAACTTCTTCATCGGTATTTGTGCTAAAGTATAATCGCGCATTTCAGGGGTAAGTGTATCGATCATGCCAGCATCCATATAACCATAACTAAGCGTGTTTATGGTTATGTTCTTATTCGCCACTTCTTTTGCCACGCTTTTGGTAAATCCATACAAAGCAGATTTAGAAGCCGCATATGCAGATGCTCCTGCTACTCCAGTTTGTGCAACAACACTCGAAACATTTATGATTCTGCCCCATTCGTGCTCACGCATATAAGGTAAAGCATGTTTAGTCGTTAAAAAAGCCGTAGTAAGATTGGTGTTTAAAGTATGCATCCAATCTTCTAATTTCATTTTCCATGACATTGAGCTGAATGAAATTCCCGCATTGTTGATCACTATATCAACGCCACCACAAAAATCTTTAATCCCATTAAAAAGAGTAATCACATCGGCCTCAACAGACAGATCAGCTTTAAAACAGGCCACTTTGGTCTTTGGTTTTACTTCATCTAGTTTTTCTGCTAAAGGCTCAATTTTTTCATGGTAATGGAGAGCAAGGTCATAACCCGCATCGCTCAAGGGTTTGATTAGATTTAGTCCTATGCCACCGCTGGCTCCTGTTAACAAAATGGTCTTATTCATAACCCTCTATTTTTTCTCCATTTGGTGTATACATGGTTGTTCCGTTCTGCTCATAACGCTTTAACATAGAATCCAGCATACCTTTTGCATCCAAAAGTAAACAATGTGCCTTTCCAAGTTTCACTTCTTTTAATACGTTATCCGCTATAAAATGTGGAATAAGTTCATCACATCTTCTTCTTTTAGAGAACTCGGGATTATGAACTTTAGTTCTCATTTTCTGCTTCTCACCATTTTCAAGGGTCACCTCTACTTCAAATTCATTTTCGTGATATACCGGATATTTGAATGAAGTGAGATCTTCAAGTACGTGTAAATTCGTACCGGCATTGATCAAAGTTACGCCCACGTAAAGGATCTTTCCGTTTTTCTCCATTAATCTATACCAGGGTGAATTCTTAGTATAAGGTGTGTTTTCTCCGAAATGATCTTGGGTAAAATAAGATGCCAATGGCCCAAAGGCTGAAACGGGTTCCGTAGGATGAGCGCTTCTTTTTACTCCACTCATTTGCCTAAAGGTTTCTGAAACGATACCCATTTTAGAAACAGTCTGGAGTACATTAAATTTTGGATTTTCCTGAATGAAGTCATATTGCAATTTACTCACAGGTGAAGTCGGCATGAGCAGATTTCCTTCTTCGCCAACTGCATTCAAAAAACCGTTGATCACAGTTTGTGGGCCATTTT
>JAOARK010000320.1 GCA_025210575.1 Schleiferiaceae bacterium | reverse complement strand
ATTGCAAAATCCAGATGTATACGTAACAGCCATTCTTATAGCTGTTGTTGCTAGTTTAGAGACCTTACTGAGCGTTGAAGCAACTGACAAAATGGACCCTTTCAAACGCAAGACTCCAACTAATCAAGAGCTCAAAGCACAAGGCATTGGTAACCTGCTTAGTGGCATGATTGGTGGACTTCCAGTAACACAGGTAATTGTGAGAAGTTCTGCTAATGTGCAGAATGGCGGTAGAACTAAAATGAGTGCAGTAATTCATGGTTTTATGATCTTAACCAGTATCATTCTGATCCCTAACATTCTTAACCTCATTCCTTACGGTTCTTTAGCAGCAGTGCTTTTTGTAGTAGGTTATAAATTGGCAAAACCTTCTTTATTCAAGAAAATGTTCAATCAAGGTTATGAGCAGTTCATTCCATTCGTAGTAACCATTTTAGGAATTGTATTTACTGACTTGCTTAAAGGAATTGGACTTGGATTGGTAGTAGGAATATTTATCATCTTGAGAAATAACTTTAAAATACCATACAACCTTGGTAAAGAAGAAGATGAAGAAGGTGAAGTTTATAAAATTGTATTAGCCGAAGATGTTACTTTCTTGAACAAGGCTTCTGTGCAAAAATCATTATCATTATTACCCGATGGCTCTAAAGTGATAATAGATGCTTCACATACTTTCTTTATTCATCATGATGTAATTGAGATTATTGAGGATTTTAAGATTAGTGCAGAAGAACGTGAAATTGATTTGACAATCATCGATCTATATGAACACAAACAGAAAAAACCAATTCAACACTTTGAATTGACTAAGAATTAAGAAAAGCGCCTCAGGGCGCTTTTTTTATTGTTCGACCACTTAATACTGTTAAAAAATTCGTTCAAATAATTCGTTGATTTTAACATGATTCTAACGTTGCTATAGCTAATTTCCGCGCGATTTTCGAGTTAGATTAGAGGTGGATTATTCCACCCTTGCCGAGGATATTTTTCCACAATGAAGAAGACATATACAAAACTTTATATTTTCTTAGGTCTGTTTGCTATAGGTGCGGTAATCACCATTTACTATCTGCAATCAGGACCTAAAGATCAGCCCATTATTGTTAACGATTTGAGTACAAATGCAGAGCAAGAAGCTGAAGAAGAAATTGTAAGAGAAGTTTTTGGAATTAATGCCAATGACTTTGAAGTAACCGAAAACAAGGTAAAAAGTGGTGAATCGCTAGGATTGATTTTGGGAAGAGAAAACGTTGACAACCTGAAGGTACATAACTTGATCAAACTTTCTGATACTGTTTTCAACGTTCGTAACATCAATGTGAACAATACCTATCTTTTATTTCACGATAAAGATTCTGCGCATAGTCTTCACTATATGGTCTACTTAAAAAGTAAGCTTGAATATGTAGTGTTTGATGTCTCTGACAGTTTGAGAGTTTTTAAGAATCAGCGCAAGTTGACAAAGACCTATCGCTATGCCACAGGAACAATTAGTAGTTCTCTATCTCAAACCATGCTCGATCAAAATCTAAGCATCTTACTATCCCACAGAATGGAAGATATTTATGCATGGACTATTAACTTTTTCGCATTACAAAAAGGAGATAGTTTTGAAATAGTCTATGAGAAATTAACTATTGATGATACTATTGATGCTGGCGTAGGGAATATTGTCAATGCTACTTTCACCCACAAAGATCAATCGTTCAATGCCTATAGTTTTCAGTCTCCAGAGGGTTGGACAGAGTTCTATAATGAAGATGGACGAAGTCTACGTAAATCATTCTTAATGGCTCCGTTAAAGACCTATAGAATCTCTTCTAAATATCAAAAGAGAAGATTTCATCCTGTACAAAAGAGATGGAAAGCACACAAAGGAACAGACTTTGCTGCACCTCGAGGTACACCAATAATGAGCACCGCAAATGGAACCGTAATTAAAGCGGGGTACACCAGTGGAAATGGAAATTATGTTAAGGTTAAACACAACAGTAAATACACCACACAGTACTTGCATATGACAAGGTTTGCCAAGGGTATTAAGGCGGGAACTTTTGTGAAGCAAGGAGAAGTTATCGGCTATGTTGGTAGCACCGGATTAGCCACTGGTCCTCATGTTTGCTATCGTTTCTGGGTAAATGGAAAACAAGTCGATCCGTACAAGCAAAAACTACCTGATGCCGAGCCAATAAAAAAAGAATATCTCGATCAATTTAAAGAGCGAATGACCGAGCTTAGCAGCTTAAAAGACTCTCTAATTGCTGCAACAAATGAATAAGTATTGGATTGTATTTATGTCAGTCGTCTTTCTTTCTTGCTCTAAAGACAAGACCATTTCTGACGAAGAAATTATTTTCGATGTTTTCCCTGAGTTAGCTGGACAATTAGAACTCGCGCAACTCAATGTAAAATACCCAACTGACCAAGGAGACCCAATACAGTTTGATTCTGCCATTACTGAATACCATAGAAAGATTGAAAAAATCAGTAAGATCAATTCGTTAACTCAAATTGGGGTTCATGACTCATTGGTTCCTTTAGCTTGGCATGAAAGTTTTGAAGACATATTAAATAAGGATAAGCACGCATTTATTCTAGAGCAATTAAAAAAGGAAGACAAAAAAGCGGAGTTTATTGATATTCAGGAACACTCGCCTATTAGCGATTATGAATTGATCTCTTTTAAAGAGCGAGAAGCTATGCGCTTTTATTTCTATGATATTGATGATCGATTCGTAGGAGGTGCACTTTGGTTTAGCCGAATCTATTTCAACGAAACAAAGGATTTAGGCATCTTCAGAACAGACTATTATACTCCTGAGTCTGCTTATGGTTTACTTGTTGAAATTGAATTACAGAACGAAACTTGGCAAATTGTAAACAACCAAGTCATCTGGAATCCGTATTAGATTATTCTTGACGCTCGTATGCACCGATATCTGGTACTCCCGATCGAACGAATTTCAGAATATCGAGAGGAACTAAAGCCCCATCTGCTGTATTACCCGCATTAATTGCTGGAGACAAAGTATCTAACTGATAATCACCACCATAATCATCAACGAAGTTAGGATCTTGGTTTAGGATACAATCCAAAAAGAAATCAGGGTCGTTGACATCATAACTATTATCCTCAGGGTTTTTCTCTAAACGCATGAGGCCATTTACGAATTGGTAATTCATTTTACCTCCACTAAGAGCGCCAACACCAAACTCGCTTTGATTATTGCCATACACGATACAGTTACCGAAATACGCATTTTCTAAATCTCTAATGGCCTTGTCCCCAGAAGGAGTCTCAAAAAAGTTTGTTAACCCGATAGATGGGCTATTTCTACTTGACTGAGTCCAATAATTTGCAAAAGTGCAGTGTCTGAATTGATAGTTTCCACCCAGGGCGAAAAAGCTGTATAACCCATTGTTTGAAAGCACCAGGTTCTCAGCTTCAATATTGGCAAATCCACCATATAAACCGACACGACTGTTATTTTTAATGATTGAGTTTTTAATCGTTAAGTTCACATTACTTGCACCTGTAGAATCCGCTCTTAATCCGATATTGGCATTTTTGATAATACAATTGTTTATTGTATTTCCAAACGACTCCTGCCCTATAAAAATGCCGACTCCACCAAACAACCAATGACCCCATTGACCGGGAATCTCTTCATACAATGGCTCTAATCTATCTCCCTGAATCAATACAGGATTGGTTTCGATATCACCAACATTAGTGGGGTCTATTAACAAAGTGGCGTTGCTCCCTACAAACATTCCAGAACCTGAATGGAAATGCACTTGTGCTCCAGCCTCAATGGTAAGCGAGCAATTCTCATCTACTATAGCAAGACCATAAACTACATGAGGCTTATCATTCTGCCAAATGTCATTACAATCCAATACCCGCACCGGAATAATCAATGGGGGCAATGGATCTCTATTAATCTCAATTGTTTGATTGGGGTAATAAAAGTGTGCATCCTGGGCCAGTGTAACCAACTGAACATTTTGAAGATTACCGCCCGTATTGAAGATAATTGAATCTAAATACAAAGGATCTGTTTGACTACTAACATCCGCAGTGACTTCAATAAAAATGTACATTGAATCATTAGCCAACAATTCAACATCGTTCGCATTCTTTGTTGAAGCCCCGTCCACATTTAGTCGATAAAGTGAACTTTGGCCTCTCCCCAATCTGATGTTTGAAATTAACAGGTTTTCATCCGTTGGGTTCTTTACAACAAGCGTACGAGTACTGGAACCAATGGTGGTAAATACCGTATCTAAGAAAATCGTGTCTTCACTAAAGCGAAGGTCAACACTGGACGGTTGAAACGTCAGTTCTTTTCTACATCCCCAGCTTAATAGCAAAAGTCCGGTTACAATAAGTAAGTATCTCTTTCCCATTTTCAAAGTGCTGCAAATATATACGCAGACCAAAGCATTTAATTGCACGGCATAAAAAAAACCGCTCCATTTTCAAAGAGCGGTTTCTTTTAAAGTAGGTAGTAGTAATTATTTCACAACTTTAATCCACAACTTACCGTTGTACTGACCATTCAAGTTGCTTGTTCTTGCATTTTTCGCGTCATCATATGTTCCAAACTTCATTACATACACGTAGAACATATTGTTGCTCGGATCTCTGAAGTAGTTTGCGTCTACATTCTTTCCTTTTAGTTTTTGAACCTGACGTTGAGCATTGCTTTCGCTGCTAAACACACCTGCGGTTACATAATATCCAGCAGAACCTGGAGTCACGCTGCTTGCGTATGTATTTGCAGGGTACCCTTGAATTGATGTACTGCTTGGTGGGTAATTGTTAGCGGTTTGTCCACCAGTTTGTCCACCTGTCTGTCCACCAGTTTGGCCTGTTTGACCACCAGTTTCAAATCCAGTTTGTCTTCCGCCAGTCTGACCACCAGGACGATTTCCTCCGGTTTGACTACCGCCAGGAACAACAACAGCTCCACTTTCCAAGTCTTTCTTCAACTGCTCATTGTATTTCTGTTGTTGAAGTTCCATCTCGTCTTTAGCTTCTTCAATCTTTTCGTCCATCATTTCTTCATAGTCCTCAGATTGCTTACGCTGCTTATCCTTCATTTTCTTGATCTCGTTCTCTAACTTCTCCGTTTTCTTGCTTCCGCCAAACGAATACTTCATCATGAATTCGTGAGAGTTACCAAGATCATAGCCAAATTCATTCAATGAGAAATCATATGCATAACCGAATGTTAAATGATCCGTTAAATGAACTCCAACGTTACCCGTTACTGCATAGTCAGAACGATATGCAGCTCCTACATAGAAAAACTCAGTCATGTTATACATTAAACCAGCATCTACCTGTGGGTCTACATTGTCTGCCATTTTTACTTGAACAAATGGTGACAAAACATTTTTCTTTCCTGAGAATTTGAAATCGTATTGCACATTCGCGATGTAATGACGTATTAAGTTGTATCTAACTGGACCATCGTAATTTTCAGAGTATACTACAGGTGCCGCAAAAAGTTGGGGTGCAGAAAAACCTAATTGGAAATCTGCAATCTTCAAGTTAATACCAGCACTAATGTCTAATACACCCGCTTTTGTAGTTGGGTACAATACTGGATCAGTATCGTCTTTTACTTTTATCGCACTCTGATCAATGGCATTGTACAAGTATCCTGCACCTAATCCGAAAGACAACGTTCCTGTTTCAGAAAAACGCAGGTGGTATGCATAGTTACCATAGAAAGCCGTACGGCTTACAATATCCGTCTGATCGTTATATGCATAGATGCTATAGCCCCATTTCTGAGACTCAACCGATCCATTCAATCCGATTGCCGAAGTTTCTGGACTTCCTTGAATACCTGTCCATTGTCTTCTATGAATAAAAGACAATTCTGTATCTCCACTCTTTCCAGACATCGCTGGGTTATACATATAAGGAGTAAAGAAATAGTCACTGTATAATGGCAGTTGCTGAGCAAAAGCAGAAGATACAGCTGTAAAAATAACGAGAGTTAATAGTGATATCTTTTTCATAGCTCAGTAATTAGTTTTTGTTTTTCATGATGGTTACTGGACCTTTATATCGAATGTCGTTACCACATTTTAAGATGTAGTAGTACGTTCCATCAGGCAACTCGCTGCCTGAAGTTGTAGTTCCATTCCAGGTGTTGTCGTAGTTTTCGTTTCTGTAAACTTCTCTACCCCATCTGTCAAGAATACTGATCAAACATCCATCTGTTCCAATGATCTCAGAAATGTCTAAAACATCATTTCTTCCATCACCGTTTGGTGTAATCACATTTTGAACATTACTGAATTCAGTTCCTGGTTCTGGTTCTGGGTAAGTTCTGTAAACAAACATGGTGTCATAATCAATACAGCCATTTGCGCCTGTAGCTCTTAAGATGAACATTGTTGTATCATGCTCTGGCCTTACAACAGGATCAGCTATAAAACGATCACTGTAATAAGCAGGTAAATCGGACGACCAATAATAATTAGTACCTCCTGAACCTTGGAGTTGAACATTCTCACCTACTGGAACGGTCAAATCAGGCCCAGCATCAGCGGTAATAGTAAATACTCCAATTTTCAATTCTCTAGTATAGGTACAGTTGTTAACTCCCGTTGCGGTACATGTCATAGATGGTGCATCACCCGCTTGGATCCAATTACTAGCTCCGATAGTCCCATCACTCCACAAGTAGCTTATCGCTCCACTACCTTGAGCAAATACTTGAATAGAATCTCCTAAACAAACCGAAACTGAATCTCCAGGAACAAATATGAAAACTGGATCTGGTATAAAGTTTACGGTAAGAACATTTGTGATGAACTCACAAGTACCATGATCTATTTTCAATCTGAAAGAAACCGTGTCTGCCAAGTTGATCAATGCTGTATCAATGGTTAAGTAAGGCATGGTATCGTTTGGAACATCGATCCACATTCCCGAACCTAAAGGAAACTCCCCCTGCCATTGGTATTCCCAATCAGGATACATAACAGAATCGACTGCGGAAAGTGTTACAGAATCTTCAATACACAAGTTAAGCGATGATAATGCTACGATACTTGTATTTGGAATTGAATCCACAAAAATGGTAAACACTTCAGAAGTATCGGAACATCCGCCAGGGTAAGAAACAACTGATACATAATATGTACCTGCTGAATCTAAATCTATTGTTTGTAATGTATCATTTGGAAGTGGGTATCTCCATGGGTTACCGAAAATATCTATAGAGTCTGCATACCATTGATATTTAAAAGTATCACCTGGGAATGGAGTTGGCGCATTCAAAGTGGCAACTGTTCCTTCACAAAACTGAATAGAATCAGCCCCTACCACCGAGATAATCGTAATATCTGGATCTGGTGAGCTGAAAATAAATGCTGGTGGAGTATAAACGTTAACAATGGTATCCGAAGAAATGGCCGAACACAAACCTCTTGTTACTTCTACGCTAAAAACACCAGACATGTTTACTAATAACAAAGTATCGTTTGTTTCACCTGCCATTGGGTTACCATTTTGCAACCACTGGTAAGAGTGAGACTCCCCTAATGGTGGTGCCGGACCCACTAAATATGCAGTGTCATTGGCACAATACCTTTCTGTACCGTTATAAGTGTAGGTTCCAAAAACAGACATATCTGTATTTGGTAACGCCCCAACGATAACATTGGTAATAGTATCACTAAAAGTTACGGGGTTATCTCCAGTTACACGTATACTATAGGCTCCCTGAGCTTGAGTACAAGGAATAATCGCATCCATGTTGTAACCTCCAACACCAAAACCTAAAAGTGGTGCAATTTCAATGAAGTCACCATTAAAGTTTCCGCTACCGTCAGACAGCTCCACTCTAAATTGGTTACCTGCGTTAAGGGGTTGAACTACTGCGAAGGACACCGTGATGGTATCGCACTGGCAGTTCTGGGTTGATGTATTAACATTAACAATCTGCTGAGCCTGAAGAGCTCCCGCAGAAATTAACATTAAGAATAACATCTTGAGCGTAGTTATTCTCATAATATATTTTAAAGATTTGTTTTAGTGGCGGCAATATATGCAATTTTAATAGCAAGATTCTTCGGCATTAGTTTATTGTGTTAACGTTTATTTTAGCGCACCGCTTTTTGAGTAATCGAAAGCTACACATAACACATTGTCAAGGGTATCTCTGATTATTATTTATAATCAATCCAAATAATTAGGAATTTTATCAATTCTCTGAACACTCTCAAAATTCACATGAAAACAACATTTTCTACTCTTCTCAACAGCATTCAAGAACAAATTTTAAATAATGAAATTGACCTGAAAGGAATCTGCATGATCTTGAATAAAGAAGTACCCCATTACAACTGGGTTGGATTCTATTTTATGAACGATAAGAAGAGAATTCTGGAAATAGGCCCATACATCGGTGCAAAAACCGATCATACAGAAATTGCTTTTGGCAAAGGGATATGCGGCCAGGTAGCGGTAAGTGGCAAAACCTTTGTTGTAGATGATGTTTATGCTCAAGATAATTACTTAGCCTGCAGCATTCAGACAAAAGCTGAAATTGTTGTCCCCCTCTTTTCGAATGATATTCTTATTGGTCAGCTAGATATTGACTCTCATGAAAAAGACCCCTATAGTGAGGAAGATGTAAATTTCTTAGAATCGTTGTGCAATTTAATTGCTCACAAGCCTGAGCTATACACTAAGTATTTGCCCGAATAGCTTCTACCGGATCCATCTTCGATGCTTGATAAGCGGGGATTACTCCGCTGAGAATACCAATTACAACGGAGAGTGCAATTCCAAGGAAGATATTGAAGAAACTCAAATAGAATTGAAAGTCTGCTACTCGAGCCACAACTTCAACCATAATTAACACCAAAACCAAACCTAACAGCCCCCCCATAAGGCTAAGCACAATTGACTCAAAAATGAACTGTAATAAGATGAAATAATTCTTGGCACCTAGAGATTTTTGGATTCCAATTTGGCCTGTTCTTTCACGAACTGAAACAAACATAATATTGGCAATCCCAAATCCTCCCACCAGAATAGCAAAAACGCCAATGAAGGTGCCAGCAATACCTACAACCCCAAAAACAGCATCAAGACCAGAAGCCATGAGCGAAATATCGTTGATGGCAAAATCATCATCAGCTTTTGGCTTAAGACGATGAAAAGAACGCATCTTTCCTGTGAGTTCATCAATAAGTTCCTCTAGCTCAATCCCATCTTTTACCTTAACCATTAAAACATTACTGTTTAATGATTTAGGATTTACTGATTTCATCATAAACTTAGCAGGAACAATAGCTCTTGTATCAGGATCATCACCAATAAGATTTTGCCCCATTTTGGTAAACACTCCAATTACGGCATGCTTCTTACCACTGATCTTCACAAATTTGCCAACCGCCTTTTCAGGCGAATCGAATAAACCGGAAGCGATGTCGTAACCGAGAACTACAAACGGTTTTCCTTGGTCGAATTCCTGACGTGTAAAAAATCGACCAAACTCAATGTCAATATCCCAAATATTAAGGTAATCATTGGTTACCCCCATGTAGGTAACAAACTCTACACTATTGCTTTTATACTTTACAGTTTTGCTTTGACCATAGGCAAAACATATAGCACTTGCTGATTCAATATTTCCATAAATCGCTTGATAGTCGTCATAATTGGGCTCAGGCCTTTGCATGTATTTCCACCATGGCGAATTATTCGTAGTATTCCATGGCCATTTTTGAACATAGACCACATTGTCTCCTAAGCTCTGAATATCTTCTCTTATCTTGTTTTCAAGGCTATCAACAATACTATAAACGCCAATAATAGAGAAGATCCCAAAGGAGATTCCAAGTAAGCTCAGCGTAGTACGCAATTTATTTGCAGACAAGGAGGTTGCGGCAACCTTGAAACTCTCTAGAAACAACCTCAAAAACAAGCCCATAAACTGTATTTTTTTCGTGTTTAAAAATAGAGATTCTACCCCAATAGAAACAGCTGAATTACCTGTTTAGAAAAAAAATAAAAAAGGTGTTTCAATAACTTGTTTTTCAGCTTGAAATACACTTTCAATTTCCTATTTTCGCCTCCTTATATTCCAGATTCATGGCATCCGAAATTAAATTGAAGAACGCACTTATTTCTGTGTTCTATAAAGATGGTTTAGAACCCATCGTAAAAAAATTACACGAAAGTGGTGTAACACTTTATTCTACAGGCGGAACACAAAAATTTATTGAGGATCTTGGCATCCCTGTGGTACCTGTAGAAGACTTGACTTCTTACCCTTCAATTCTTGGAGGTCGTGTAAAAACTTTGCACCCGAAAATTTTTGGCGGAATTCTTTCTAGAAGAGAGAATGAAAGTGATCAAAATGAAGTGGCTCAATTCGAAATTCCAGATCTGGATTTAGTGGTGGTTGACCTCTATCCTTTTGAAGAAACAGTTGCCGGTGGAGGAACTGAATCTGAGATTATTGAAAAGATTGATATCGGAGGGATATCTCTTATCCGTGCTGCGGCTAAAAATCATAAGGACGTTTGGATCGTTCCAAGCAAGGATTATTACACAGAAGTTCTTGAAATTCTTGATGCAGGTAATGGAGTGACGACCCTTGAGGAAAGAAAACGATTTGCCACTTATGCATTCAACGAATCTTCACATTATGATAGTGCCATTTACGGGTATTTCAATGAAGGTGATGACTCGTTAAAAATGAGTTACAAAAGTGGTCAGACTTTGAGGTATGGAGAAAACCCTCATCAAAAAGGATTCTACTTCGGAAATTTAGATGAAGTTCTAGAGCAATTACATGGAAAGGCACTTTCGTATAACAATCTATTGGATGTTGACGCTGCTGTACAATTGATCAATGAATTTGAAGATACAACAGTTGCTATCATAAAACATAATAATGCGTGTGGGCTAGCTTCACGCGAAGTGTTGGTCGATGCCTGGAAAGATGCATTAGCAGGTGACCCTGTGAGCGCATTTGGAGGAATCCTTATTGCTAACCGCACCATTGACAAGGCTACAGCAGAAGAAATGAACAAGATCTTCTGCGAGGTAGTGATTGCCCCTGGATATGATGCTGAGGCATTAGAATTATTGAAAAGCAAGAAGAATAGAATCATCTTGGTGTTAAAGGATTTCGCACCTCAACAATACAATGTAAGAACCCTGTTAAATGGAGTATTGGTTCAGGAAAGAGATCATAAAACTGATGCTGCAGCTGAATTAAAGACAGTTACTAAGAAGGCTCCTACAGCGGAAGAAATTGAAGATTTAATCTTTGCTTCTAAAATTTGTAAGAACACAAAAAGTAACACCATTGTTTTAGCCAAGAACAAACAATTATTGGCAAGTGGAACAGGACAAACATCTCGTGTTGATGCATTGAGACAAGCTATCCATAAAGCGAAGAGCTTTAATTTCGATCTTGCAGGAGCAGCTATGGCATCTGACGCATTCTTTCCATTTCCTGATTGTGTTGAAATTGCACACCAAGAAAATATTGATGCCGTTATTCAACCTGGAGGATCTATTAAAGACCAGTTGAGTATTGACTATTGTGATGAAAACAACATGGCAATGGTTTACACGGGCACCAGACACTTTAAACATTAACATACTTAGCAGAATAGAATAGATGGGATTATTTGACATATTTTCTGAAGACGTTGCTATAGATTTAGGGACGGCCAACACCCTTATCATTCATAAGGATAAGGTGGTGGTTGACGCACCTTCTATAGTGGCAATGGATCGAGTAACAAACGAGATCTTGGCCGTTGGTCACCAAGCTATGCAAATGCATGGCAAGACCCACGAGCAAATCAAAACCATTCGTCCCTTGAAGGATGGTGTGATCGCTGATTTCGTGGCATCAGAAAAAATGATCCGTGAGTTGATCAAGAATATCCCAACGCTAAAGAATAAAATGTTTAACCCCTCTTTACGCATGGTAATCTGTATCCCATCAGGAATTACCGAAGTAGAAAAAAGAGCGGTAAAAGATTCTGCTGAAAAAGCGAACGCCAAAGAAGTTTATTTGATTTACGAACCAATGGCCGCTGCAATTGGTATTGGAGTTGATGTACTAGAGCCTAAAGGAAACATGATCATTGATATTGGTGGAGGTACCACTGAAATTGCGGTTCTTGCTTTAGGAGGCATTGTTTGTGATAAATCAGTAAAAGTTGCCGGAGATGTGTTTACAAGTGACATATCTTACTACATGAGAACTCATCACAACTTATATGTTGGTGAGCGCACTGCTGAAAGAATTAAGATTGAAGTAGGCGCTGCTTTAGATGATCTACCAAACCCACCAGATGATATGGATGTTCAGGGTAGAGACCTTCTAACTGGAAAGCCAAAACAGATCAACATTTCATACAAGGAAGTTGCTAAAGCCCTTGAAAAGTCAATTATTAGAATTGAAGATGCAGTAATGGAAACTTTGACCATTACCCCGCCAGAATTGGCCGCTGATATTTACAATAGCGGAATCTACCTTGCGGGTGGAGGTTCTATGCTACGAGGTTTAGACAAGCGTATTTCTCAAAAGACCGACTTACCTGTTTATGTAGCTGAAGATCCATTAAGAGCTGTAGTGAGAGGTACTGGAATTGCCTTGAAGAACATTGAGAAATACACTAACCTGCTGATGAAGTAAAGCCAATGCAGAAACTGATCAATTTCCTGATTAGGAACAACACGGTTATTCTTTTCCTGGTCTTGCAATTGATATGCTTTGTCTTTATTCTTCAAGCTAATTCATTTCAGAAATCTACATTTCTTAACTCCACAAGTTCAGTAAGCGCTGGATTGTTGGAGAAATATCATAATGCACAAGAGTTTGCAAACCTGAAGCAAACCAACGAAATCCTGGCAGCAGAAAACGCAAGGCTTAGAACCACATCTAAGCAATCGTACTTTTCGCTTTATGCCATTCAGGATTCTGTAGTTGATACGCTTTACACTCAGCAATACGCTTACATTCCTGCCAAAGTGGTAAATAGCACCTACACCTACATGAATAACCACCTCACTATTAATAGAGGTTCGAATCATGGTATTCAAAAAGGAATGGGTGTAATCAGTGCTAATGGCGTAATCGGAAAGGTTAAAGATGTTTCTTCTAACTATGCCGTTGTGTTTCCATTACTTCATCAACAAGGTCAAGTAACAGGAAGAATTGTGAATTCTGGTCATTTTGGTCAAATTTCATGGAATGGAAGAAACCACAAATATGTTCAGCTTAACAAGATTCAGCGTCATGCAGAATTTTCTGAAGGTGATACCATAGTAAGTGATGTTCGATCTCAAATCTTCCCAAGTGGCATACCCATTGGAACTATTAAAAGTGCCGAACTCGACAATGAAACTCAATTTTACAACCTAGAAATTGAGTTACTTCCTGATTTCACCAATATTGAATACGTCTATGTGATCAACGATCTTTTAAAAGAAGAACGACTCAATTTAGAAAGCGCTACGATAGACAATGAATAGAGCATTGAGATACATATTAGGTTTCATTCTCATCGTATTACTACAAGTTTTAGTCTTGAATAACTTCCAGCTCTTTGGTTATCTAAATCCAAAAGTCTACCCGCTGTTTATTCTCTTATTACCAGCAAAGACAAATAGACCTCTCTTGTTACTAATTGCTTTTGCCTTAGGTTTAACGATAGACATCTTTGAAAACAGTGGAGGTATTCATGCTTCAGCAACACTTTTTCTTGCGTTTATTAGACCTGCACTTATTCAGTTAATCACAAATGTTGGTAGTAATGATGTTTCGAGATTGAATTTAACTACTCTAGGTATCGCTAAATTCTTGACCTACATTACACCAGCCGTATTCATTCATCATTTATGGTTATTCTCTCTAGAGGCGTTTACCTTTAGAAACTACCATCTTGTGCTGTATGAGACTTTGATCTCTTCTGCTTTTTCTTTTTTACTCATGTTCATTCTTGAACTTCTATTTAACCGAAAAGCCGAATGAAAAAGCAGTTTCTTCTCTACTTCTTTTTTTTAGTAGTATGCTTTTCATTTTTGATAAGGCTCTTTTATGTTCAGGTTTTAGACGAGGAGTATAAATTGTCTGGGTCTAATCAAGCCCAGCAAAAGATTAAAATTTTCCCAACACGTGGATACATTTTAGACCGTAATCATAAATTGATGGTTACCAACCAACCTGCTTATGACCTTATGGTAATAAGTAAGAATGTTACGAACTTGGACACTTCAAGTTTTTGTAATCTTCTTGACATTTCAAAAGAACAGTTCATTACGTATTGGGGTCGAATGAAAAAGAAAAGGGGCTTTTCTACCTATAAGCCCAATATTTTCATTCCTCTAATTTCTAAAGAAGAGTTCGCAAAAATTCAAGAGTATTTACATGAATTCGAAGGATTCTCAATTCAATCTAGAACCCTTAGAGAATACCCTTATCAAGGAGCTGCAAATGTGGTTGGTTACATAGGTGAAGTTTCTGAAGCCTACATTCGAAACCACCCTGAATACCAGCAGGGAGACCTAATAGGTAAAGCTGGAATTGACAAAGCATATGAGAAACAACTGAGAGGAACAGCTGGAATTAAGTATGTTTTGGTTGACAATCACAACAGGGTTAAAGGTCCATTCTTAAATGGAAAATATGATGAGCCCGCAATTGCTGGGGCAGATTTAACCAGCACTATTGATATTGATCTGCAAAAATTAGGGGAGCAATTGATGCAGGGCAAACGTGGACGTATCGTTGCCATCGAGCCTTCTTCAGGCGAAATATTATGTTTAGTATCCTCTCCTGGTTTCGACCCTAATCTATTGGTCGGCAATAAACGTTCAACCAATTACAAAAAGCTCGAAGATGACACACTCAATCTTCCCCTCTACGACCGAGGATTGCTCGCTCAGTATCCACCAGGTTCTCCATTTAAAATTGTAAATGCATTAATAGGTCTGCAAGAAGGTGTTATTACACCCAATACAGTTATGTCTTGTCATCATGGTTTTCATTTTGGAAGCTTAACTGTGGCATGTCACTGTGGTGGTGGCCCAATGGCATTACGTAAATCCATTTCAAAATCTTGCAACAACTATTACTGCTCAACATTTAAAAGAATAGTTGAAAATTACCCCAATTCACATGAGGGCATGGACGCTTGGAGTAATCATGTAAAAAGTTTTGGGTTGGGGAACTATCTAAATAACGACCTTCCAACAGGGACAAAAGGATTAGTACCAAACTCAGCGTATTATGATCGAGTATTAGGGTATACGGGATGGAGAGCCGTAACCACAATTTCATTGGGAATTGGACAGGGCGAATT
>JAOARK010000319.1 GCA_025210575.1 Schleiferiaceae bacterium | reverse complement strand
GCATTGATCAAATCTAAAAATGTACCCACGGTTGACCTCTATTTTAATGTAGGCTATGAAAACCTGGACTATTTATGGGAGAAGCTTGAGTTCTCTGAAGAACTGAAGGATTTACCCAGCAGTGCATTGGGCACAGTAAGTGCAAGTGTGTATGAATTGGCAGTTGCATACAGTGCATTTGCCAATGGAGGCTTTATTGTTGAACCACGATTTATTGAGAGTATTTCTGCTCCAAATGGTGATGTGATTTATAAAGCCAAGGAGACTAAAAGTTCTCGAGTAATAAGTGACAGTACCTCGACTGAAATGACCTACATGTTACAACAGGCCGTTCAAAGGGGAACGGGTACATCATTGTCATCTACTTATGGAGTGAGTGTGCCTCTGGCAGGTAAAACAGGTACTTCTCAAAACTATGCCGATGCTTGGTTTGTGTCTTACACACCTGGTTTGGTCATTGTAACTAGAGTAGGAGCTTCCAGTCCAAATATTCACTTTAATCATGGCTCTTATGGTTCGGGTAGCCGTTTGGCTTTACCCATAGCAGGGTATACCTGGAAAAGTATTCAAGGAAATTCAAGATTAAGAACCAAGTATGTGAAACCTTTTGGAGAGCTCCCCATTGATTGGATAGAGGCTTATTCATGTGATGACTTTGAGGAAAGTTCAAAATTAGAGGAGCTTTTTAAGCGCGATGAAACTACAACGGTTAACGCTGCCAAAAAATGAAAGAAAAAGCGCAAGAAAAAATCAAAACCTAAAAAGAAGAAAAACCTATTTCAACGAATATTTAAAAAGGATTAGGCTTAATCAGGTCATCTTACGCAGTAGGCATGAAGTTTGAGTTAGAGTGATGAAATGAGATCAATTTTAATCTGTTGTTTATTGTCAATTTCCTGCTTGTCACTTGGACAGTCCAAATTTGAACTCTCCAAAACATTTTTGGTCAATCACAAATGGAAAATTGATAAAATTCTAGGCCTGGATTCTACCGATGGTGAATACAATCTAAGTTTGGCGATAGATACCCCTTGGTTTGATTATGGCAATCGCATAGGTTTTAATGACTCTATGTTCTTTAGCTTTTATACCGCGCCTTGCGGCAATGATTATTTTACAGATGTGGTCGGTTATTATGAATTTCTAGATAGCAATATCCTTTTAATTAATGTGAGAAGAATATCCTATCATGGGGAATGGAATCCGCCAAGACCACCAGTTACTCCCCCGGAGAATTGGGTAAAACTTAAAGTCTTTAAAAAGGAAGACGGTTATAAGTTTGTCAGAGTACTCTAAAAGAAAAAGGCTGGTAATCCAGCCTTTTCTTTTTTTGATTAATCGCAGGGATGGTTATTGTCTTTCCAGTTGCGAGCGGCTGCATTGCCTTGGTTGTTTCCATTGGCATTTTTACCAGGAATATCCTTTCTGCAAAGGCAATCATCTCCATTGTTGTCTTTGGAAGCGTTGTTAGCAGTTCCAGAGGTTCCACATTTAATTGTCCATCCTGGAGGACAGCAATTCTTGTCTTTAGGTTTGTCTGCTCTTGCATCAGAAAATCCAATTGCAAGACCAAAAGAAACCACAGCAATCAGTGCGATAATCTTTTTCATAGTGTTAGATTTTTAGTTAACCCCTAAATGTAAGAAAAATAACCCTTAAAAAACTGTAATCAATTGAAAATCAGACTAAATAATATTAAAAGCAATGGTCTTTACTCTTCGGGTCTTAGTTTCTTCAATTAACTCTTCCAAGATCATTTCTTTTCCTGTTTCAGAATTCAATACTTGGTCTATAGTCTTTACTGCCGCAACAGGCACATGAAGCGAATGACATTTTTGTAAAAGCTCTTGGCTGTTCAATTGAGAAATTAGATTGGATAGCTTTTGCTGAAGTACTGCTCGGTTTGTTACACGGTCTGGATTGGTTTTGAAATGAGAATCAAAAGCAAGTTGGGTGTTACCTGCAATTTCACAAAGCAATTGGAACTGCCTATCGCTGCCTATGGCTAAAACAACTTGCTGTTTGTCTTTACAAGTAAAAGTCTCCCCATAGGGAGCAATGTTGGGATGTAAACTGCCAATGGGTTGCGCCACTTTTCCATTCATCAAAAAATTAGAAGCCTGATTGGCGAGAGTAGCAATTCCTGATTCTTCGAGTGTGGTGTAGACTAGAGATCCTTTCTTGGTTTTTTCTCGCTGTAGTAAGGCAACTAATAAGCCTTCCTTCAATTGATGAGCCGCTAATAAGTCCATCATGGCAACAGGCATTTTAATGGGCCCCGAAGTTGGAGTGCCATTCATGCTCATAAATCCAGTTTCGGCTTGAAGAACCACATCATAAGCTACACGTTCTTTATCATTGGCAAATCCGCGCACTTCGCCTACTATGAGTTTTGGAAACTTTTTTTTTAGCGTGTTATAGTCGAACCCCAACTTCTCGTTATCTCCATACTTAAAATTGGTAATAAGAATGTCGGCAGATTCTAAATGACTCAAGACCATCTTCCGGTCTTCTTCATCCTTGAGGTTGGCAAAAACTACTTGCTTGTTAAAATTGGCAGCACTGTAATAAGCCGATATTCCATTGCCCTCACCTTGGGTTTTCCAATTTCGGGTAACATCACCACCAATGGTTTTGTTTTCAAACTTAATAACCTTAGCTCCCAACTCTGCAAAGAATGTCCCAACGGTAGGGCCGGCCAGTACCGAAGCTAACTCAACAACTTTAAGATCTTTAATTGGATTCATGATTGACTTTTTCATCAATCACCTCCAACATAGTTCTAAAGGCAACGAACTTGCCTTCAAATTTTGCCTGATGCTCTTTTTGCAGTTTTGGAGCGTACATTTCTTGATAAAGTTGAAGGGTTTCTAAATCTTTAACCATGTATTGGATTGAGAAAGTCATTCCACTTTCTTCTTCAACCATTACTCTACAAAAGCGGTAGTTTAAAAACATTCCCGTGGCCATCACATCAGGTATATGGATTTCTTTCATCCATTGTTTCCATTCTTCAACTGCGCTGTCTTCTATGTTAAGTGTAACGTTATAAATGTACATGCTCATTAGTTGTAAAGTTCATCCCCTCTAAGGGTTCTAAAACGGGCTCTCGCTTGGCTAGCCAATATGCTATCGGCATGTTCAGAAAACACTTGCTGATAATATTCCATGGCTTTTTCAGTATTGTTCAAATCGTAATCGTAGATCTTAGCAAGTTCAAAAAGAGCACGGTCAATTAAAAGATCTGCACCTAAGAATCCTGAAAGTTCGGTGAGTGTTTCAATTGCTTTTTCTGTTTTACCCTGTTTCAGTTCTATTTGCGCACGTTCCCACAATACATCGTCACTCAAACTGTGAGCAGGATAAGTAGATTCAATATCTGCAAGTAACATTAATGCACTATCAAGATCCTGTCGTTCTACCAAGAGTTTGGCATGTGCATAAATTTTGAGCGCAGTAAAATTGCTATCGGTATCTAGAAAGGTATTGTCAGAAATAACTAATGCCATAATCATGGCATCGTTTGAAATGTGTTTTGAAGTGGCTGTTTTCAAAACATCAAATTGGGTTTTCGCCCAGTCAAAATCACCTTGGTAAAAGGCAACCATTGCTTTTTTGAATCTAGCTTCTTGACCAATTTCATTGTCGCCAAAAGCTTTGTCTACTTGCGCATAAAGCAATAAGGCCTCCCACGGGTCGCCATAAGCCAATGTTATATCTCCCAATAGAATTTTTGCCAGTCCTTGTTCATCACTTTTAGCAGGATATTTCTCGAGGATGGAAGTCAACGTTTGCTCTGCTTTCTTTGGCTGACGAAGTTTGTAGGCATAAACCTCGGCCATTGCTGTGTGAACTTCAATGATCTCACCAGGAAAGGTCAACT
>JAOARK010000318.1 GCA_025210575.1 Schleiferiaceae bacterium | reverse complement strand
CTGTGTTGGGGTCTGTGTTACTCATGTCAAACCCTGGTTTTTCATAAACGTCACCAGTAAAGTGCATGTAGTCTAATCCGCCAAAGGCTTTGATAAATGTTTTTGATCCTGGTCGATAGGTAACCGAAAAATTATTTATGGTTCTTATCTCACGATCATTCCATTCTTTTAACTCTCTTTGAGCTACCGGGTTGTTATTGATATTGGCTAATAACCAGTAATCTCCTTTTTGATGTGGATTGCCGAATTGATCAACCGTATCCTTATCCCAATAGATTGGATAAATTGGTAAAGCAGTACTCATTGCTGAACCTAGACCACCACTCCAAGCAGCGTCTATTCTATTGTTGTTTGCCAATGCTATTGAACTCGATACACCTAATTCCCATTGAGAGCTAAGTTTATAATCAATATTAAAACGACCGTTTATACGATCATATGAGTTGCCTTTGAGGTAAGAATTGTCATTTTGATAAGATACACCTGCGTACCAGTTGTACTTGTCTGCACCTTTTCCAACACCAAAATCGTATTTCTGTTTAAAACCAGTTCTTATGGTTTCATCTACCCAATTGGTATTTACGTTTTGAGCTTGTTCCCAAGATACATTGGAACCAGGTAGCACTGGAACGCCCACGTTTCCATCGTTAACCCATGCCTCTTCATAGAGCCTTAAATATTCTTGTGAATTGAGCATGTTGGGTCTAGCAGTTGGATTCGTTACCCCAACTCTGACGTTAAAATCAAAGTTGAGTCCTTTTTTACTTCCTCTTTTTGTGGTGATTAGAATAACTCCATTTGACCCACGGGATCCATAGATACCTGTAGCTGCAGCATCTTTAAGAATGGTTACATTTTCAATGTCATTTGGGTTAATCGTAGCCAGGGGGTTTGTGTTAAAACCTCCACCGTTTCCATTGGCGAAATAATCTTGATTTATGATTACACCATCCACCACATATAGCGGATCGCCACCGGCAGAGATCGAAGCTACACCTCGCACGCGAACCATAGATCCAGATCCTGCGATACCACTACCTGTGATTACTTGAACACCAGATGCTTTTCCCATAATTCCATTCTCGAAACTCGGTGTAGGAATATCTGTTAGATCTTTTGTTTCAAGTTGAACAATTGAGTTCGTAACTTCATTTTTTCTTTTTACTCCGTAACCGACTACAACAACTTCATCCAATTCTTCTTTGTCAACTTTCATGTCAACGTTAAGTATCAGCGGTTGTCCTGAAATTACAGAGACAGTTTTGGTGGTGGTTTGGTAGCCCATAATCGAGAAGGATACTTTTTGCTCGCCTGAAGCAACACCTTCCAGAACGTACTTTCCATCAAAATCAGTTAAAGTGTTGATGTTGGTACCTTCAATTTTAACAGCCACAGTTGGCATGGGCTGTTTGTTCTCATCTAAGACCACTCCTGAAATAACCTGCGCCCATCCTGAATAGGAAAGGATGGAAAAGCAGACTATAAGAAGCTTGAGGTAATTTTTGTGCATGTAGTGTGGGTTTAAGTAAACTAAACAATCAAATGTAAAAATATTTTTAGTAAGTGTACAAAATACACTTTGTTAATTTGAGCTGAATGTTCTCATGTTTTGGTTCTTATAAAATTTTAAGGTTTAAGTAGTTTGCCGCTATAGGTGCCTTTCGAGGTAGTCAAGTGATAGATGTACATTCCTGGTTCTACAGACTTTCCAAATTGGTTATTTCCGTTCCAAGAAAAATGTGATTGGCTAGATGTATTTTCATGCTGAAGAATATTTTGTCCAGCAATATTGAATATCTCAATCTTTATTATTCTTTGGTTGTCTGATGTTCTAAAATGAACCGCATCATTAAATGGGTTTGGGAAAACATCGATGTAAGCATTTTCAGATGGGTTTTCTTCAACGGAAATAGCATTGGTAACACTTTTGCTTGTGTAAATGTGCCATTCTCCAGGTTCAAGTAGAATAGTGGCGTTTACATCGGTAACATTCATGCTGTCTCTGCTAAAATGATCGTACCACCAACCAGTATTATGAAATGCTGGATTAATACTTTGCGGTGTAATATCAAAATTTCCGATGATAACAACTTGAAGGGCTGTATCGCTCAGTTTTATTCTCTTCGTGAATTGATTTACATATAGATCGTGATTGGCATCGTGACTGAATACTGGATTTGTTCTTCTTAAATGATTCAACTCTCCGACAATGCTGTATAATTCTTGTCTGTTAGGTTGACTGTAATAATCCCAGCGTATGGGTTTATTCGATACTCTACAGTCTGGGTGAATAGTCCCGTTTGGACAGTGATTAATAGAATAGTCGTATCCTAACTCTCCAAATTGCCAAAGCATTTTTGGACCAGGAATGGTATAGAAGAAAGCAGAGGCTAATGCCATTCTCTGTAAAGCCGTATCTAGATCTTTCGTGCTATAGTTATTATTGCTGTTGCCATACTCTAGGGTTTTATACATCAATCTCTCTTCATCATGGCTTTCCATATACCCTATCAAGTGCATATCACTCCAGTTTCTTGATTGATGTGAAACTCCAGTTAGGTTTGAGGCATAACCCATTGTAGCTTCGTTGTATTCATGGTTAGAATTACCCCATAGCATCTGCCCGTCATTAGAAAGAACGGTTTCTTCGCTATTATCTGCGAAATGTTCTAGAATTACAAAAGCGGCAGAATCAGTATTCCAAATGGTATTGGCATAATCTTTTAGAAAATCAATTCTCTGCTGATCGTATTGATTCCAAGCAGCAACATTGCCTAAAGTATTGTTCTGCGTAAATCCTTTGGATAGATCTAAACGATAGCCATCAATCTGATATTCTTCAATCCAATGCTTGAATACTTCTTTACTGTAGTATTCTGTAGCATCACTAGAATGGTCAAAATCATACCCCACATTAAAATCATGCTTTGGCACTTCATTGAACCAAGGGTTTTGTGGTGTTGGTTGTCCCCATTGGCCTGCGTTTGGATCGAAGTACATGCGTACCATAGGGCTCTGACCAAAACTATGATTGAGTGCAATATCGAGTAAAACTGCCATTCCCTTACTGTGGCAAGAATCTACCAGTCGTTTAAGTTCGTTCTTTGGGCCATAATATTTATCTGGAGCAAACATGAAACTTGGATTGTATCCCCAGCTTTCATTGCCTTCAAATTCCATTATTGGCATCAATTCAATAGCATTAACACCCAGACTGTTTAGATAATCCAGTTTATCAATAACGGCTGCATAATCGTGATCTTGATGAAAATCTCTTATTAAAAGTTCATAGATCACTAATTCATTTTTATCTGGCTTTACAAAATTTGAGGTGGCCCAATTGTATGGGTTATCTTCAATTTGAAATACACCAACGATATCTGTTGTCTTTCCGGTAGGGTAAGGCTTTAAGTTCGGGTAAGTGGTACTAGGAATGTATTGGTCATTCCAAGGGTCTAGGATTTTCTCTACATAAGGGTCGCTTACACGCATTTGTTCTTCGTCAATAACATATTGAAACCCGTATTCTGTGTTTTTATCCAATCCAGAAATTTCAATCCAGAAAAAGGCCCCGTTTGGCGTTTTATTCAGCTGATAGTTTGGATCGAATCTCCAATTATTGAAATCTCCGATGAGATAGATAAAGCTCTTAAATGGTGCTCTAATTTGGAAATAAACGGTGCTGTCATTTAAGTATTGAATGCCTTCCTTAGCATAAGAAGGAAGAGGGGCAATCGGTGTTCCTTGTCGGCTTAAAACTGAAATGGTATCCCAGATGGTCTGAGTTCCATTGTTAGCTTCCAATATAAATGTGAATAATTGATTCGCAGGTTGGTTTCCTGAAATGAAATCGTAGTTTAAACTGAGGTCACTAGCAGATTGGGCTACTATGGATCCGTTCATGTAAATTTTCATGGACGAAGAATCACTCACATTTGCTTCAAGCCCCATTGTGTCTCCTTTTGCAATCAAATATTGATCTAAGAGATGTGAAGTAAATCCTCCTGTGAACCCTCCTTGAGAGATAGGAACGAATATATCTCCGTTAGAAGCTGTTTTGCCTTCTTTACTGCCATCAACATTTCTAAAGACAAAAGCCAAGGCGCTTACCGTCTCATTAGAGGGAACATTGTAGTAAGTATCAATATGGATTTTTAGGGTATGAAGGTCATTGCCTATGTTGGTCATTTGAACCTTAGGGTCATGCGTGCCCCAGTTGCCTTGAACATGTCTCCAGTCCGTTGGGCTAGAACTTAGATTTGTTATTACACCTGTGTGCGCATATACTTGAGAAACGCCCGCTAAGCCTGCATTGCCTTGGGTTGCGTCAAAAGTAATTAGAACAGAGTCGTTTTGGGTAACAATTGCTGGGGTTAAGGTAACGATCTGACCTTTAGAAATGCTAAATATTAGAATAGATACAAAAAGTAAAATTCTTCTCATCTTCATTAATCTTCTACAGTATTCAATTTAAATAGTTGCGCAGGTTTATGTAAAACACCTTTTTGCTTTTCATCTAGTCCAACCACCAATTTTTCTTTCATCACCTTTTTTCTAAAGTTTCTTTTATCTAAAGGTTTATCCAGAATAATCTCATGTAACAGTTGTAACTGATTCAATGTGAATTTTTCGGGGAGCAACTCAAAACCGGTTTGCTTATTTGTGAATGATTCTCTTAAGCGCTCCAACCCTTGGGTGACAATAGAATTGTGGTCGAACGCAAGTTCGGGTACTTCATGCATTTCGCACCAGAATACGCGTTCCGCAAAGCTGCTAGCTTCCGGTTTGAATTCATCCATGCGAACTAAAGCGAAATAACCAACAGTAATTACTCTCGCTTGCGGGTTCTCTCTATAAGACTGCAGCCAAGCGATATCCTTTACGTTTTTAACACGATTAGGATCTCCAAATGCTTGAAATTGTTGAAGCGTAATTCCTTCTAGATGGGTCAGCTCGCTAAGCACTCTACTTGCCGCTTCATCAAGGCTTTCTTCTTGTAATACTAAATCTCCCGGAAGTGCTAGTTGTTTAGTAGTTTGGCCAAGATCTTTTTGCTCGATGAGCAAGACGTTAAGCTTTTCGTTGTCAAAACCAAAGACAACACAGTCTACAGATACGTTTGGGTTGATTTGTGCAGCACTCATATATTCTTTGTTACGCGTAGTTCTTTAGAGCGGAGGTAAAAATATATAAATAATGATACAAAGTGTAAAAAATACACTAAGTTTGTTTCGTTGACTTTTGGTATGAATAACAAAATCCTATCTATTGCTGTTTTAACCTCGGGTGGAGATGCTCCCGGTATGAATGCTGCCATTCGCGCTGTGGTAAGAACATCAATCTTTTATAAGAAAAAGGTTTATGGTGTGCACCGTGGGTTTGATGGATTAATCGCAAATGAGTTTGAAGAGCTGTCCACAAAATCAGTAAAAAACATCTTGAATTTAGGTGGTACGATCTTAAAATCTGCAAGAAGTGAACAGTTCAGAACTGTTGAAGGAAGAAGGCAGGCATTTGAGAATTTAAGAAAGCAAAATATCGATGCGCTGGTCGTAATCGGAGGTAATGGGTCTTTTACGGGAGCCAATGTATTTAACGAAGAGCATGGTATGCCTGTAATTGGAATTCCAGGTACGATTGATAACGATCTGTATGGCACAGATAATACCATAGGATACGATACCGCCAATAATACTGTTCTGCAGTGTGTAGATAAGATCAGGGATACGGCTTCTTCTCACAACAGACTTTTTTTAGTTGAAGTGATGGGAAGAGATGCTGGGTTTATCGCTTTAAATTCTGGATTAGCTAGTGGTGCTTTAGATATAATACTGCCAGAAGAAAACAAAACCATTGAAGAGTTATTTAAAGAAATTGAAAAAGGAGCAAGCAATAAGAAAACCTCTAATATTATCATCGTATCGGAGGGAAATAAATTGGGTGAGTCTTTTTCGATTGCCAAACAGTTGAAAGAAAAATTCAATCAGCTGGATATTAAAGTTACCATTTTAGGTCACCTGCAACGAGGAGGTTCTCCAAGTTGTGCAGATCGTGTTTTAGCAAGTGAATTAGGAGTTGCTGCAGTAGAAGGTTTGTTAAACGGTCGATCGAATGTGATGGTAGGAAAAATGAACAATCAACTAGTCTATACCTTTTTTGAACAAGCCATTTACAATAAAGCTTTCATTAATCAAGAATTATTAAGGATTTCTAAAATACTTTCAATTTAAGCGTATGAGAACAAAAATTGCTATTAACGGATTCGGTAGAATCGGTAGACTTACTTACAGAAATTTGATTGCCAAAGACCAATATGATGTAGTAGCCATAAATGACTTAACAGATACAAAAACGCTAGCACATTTGCTGAAGTATGATTCTGCACATGGTCAACTAGGTTTACCTGTAGAGGCAACAGGAGATGGAATTTCAGTAGCAGGTCATAATATAAAAGTGTTTGCAGAAAGAGATCCTGAAAATTTGCCTTGGGGCGATTTAGGTGTAGATGTAGTATTGGAATGTACTGGAATCTTTAGAGATGAAGCAGGACTAGGAAAACACATCAAAGCGGGAGCGAAAAAAGTATTGCTTTCAGCGCCAGCAAAAGGAAATGTAAAAACGATTGTTGTAGGTGTAAATGACGAAGAAGTAACAGCTGAGGACACAATTCTGAGTAATGCTTCTTGTACAACTAACTGCTTGGCTCCAATGATGAAAGTTTTGGATGAAGAGTTTGGTGTGGTGAAAGGATACATGACAACGATCCATGCCTATACAGGTGATCAAAGATTACAGGATGCACCGCATAGTGATTTACGAAGAGCAAGAGCAGCAGCTTATTCAATTGTTCCTACCACAACGGGTGCAGCAAAAGCTGTTGGATTAGTGCTTCCTAAACTGAAGGGTAAATTAGATGGTTATGCCATGCGTGTGCCTACCATAACAGGAAGTGCTACTGATGTAACGGTAGAGTTGAAAAGAGAAGTGACGGCTGATGAGATCAATGAAGCTATGAAAAATGCAGCTCCTAACCTTAAAGGAGCTATGCGATATACAGAAGATCCAATTGTGAGTGCCGATATCATTGGCGATAATCACGGATGTATTTTCGATAGTTTAATCACCTCTGCCAATGGTAACATGGTAAAGGTAATGGGCTGGTACGACAATGAGGCAGGATATTCTTCTCGTTTGGTCGACTTGCTTGATTTAGTAACGAGTTTGTAAAAACAAAAACCTTCCCAATGATATTAATTGCAGAAAGTGGTTCTACCAAATGCGATTGGGTACTTATTGATAACAAAGGGCGTGAAATAGATAGGTGGAATACCATGGGATTCAATCCCTATTTCCATTCATCTGATTTTGTTTATGCCACTTTGAGTAAAACAGATGGCTTGAGGGTCTGGGCAGAAAAAATTGATCAGACCTGGTTCTATGGTGCGGGGTGCAGCACAGAACCACTTCAAGCCATAATAAAAGAAGGACTTGACCGTGTGTTTGTGAATGCTGAGAATCATGTAGGTCATGATCTTGAAGCTGCAGCTTACGCGCTTTATGAAGGTGAGCCTGAAATCGCTTGTATTTTGGGTACAGGTTCTAATAGCTGCTACTTTGATGGTGAAAAAATCTATGAAGAGGTACCTTCATTAGCCTATATACTAGGTGATGAAGGCTCAGCGAGTTGGATAGGAAAGCGCATTGTTTCAGATTTTCTATACAAAAGACTCCCAGAGGAACTTCAAGTTGATTTTAAAAAGACCTATAACACTTGTAAAGATGAAGTGATTAGCAGTGTTTACAATAAACCTCATGCTAACGTGTATCTGGCAAGTTTTGGTCCTTTTGCAGGGAAGCATGCAGAGCATCCATACATCCAGAATTTGGTAAAAGACAGCTTCAACAGATTCATAGAGGTTCATGTATTGAGCTTTAAAGTAGCAAAAGATGTTCCGATCAGTTTTGTGGGATCTGTTGCAAAAGTGTACGAGGATATTTTGACGAAATGCCTGGATGAACATGGCTTAAGGAAAGGCAAAGTGTTGGCAAAACCGGTTAATCATCTAATCCAATATCACATCAATTTCATGCATGTGTTAGAACCACAAGATTAAATGGGAGGTACGATTACAACTCTGATATTCGACTTGGACGGTGTTATAGTGGATACCGCCAAATATCATTTTAAAGCTTGGAAAAAGCTAGCCAATAGTCTGGGAATCGATTTTTCTGAAGAAGAAAATGAACAGCTCAAAGGCGTTAGCCGCAGAGGTTCTATAGACAAGATCTTAACCTGGGGAAATCTAGAATTGACTGAAGAACGCATAGAAGAACTGATGCACCAGAAAAACCAGTGGTATTTAGAATACATGGGTAATATGGATGCGTCTGAGATCTTACCGGGTGTAGTTTCCATCTTAAATCAGGCGAAAGCTAAAAAGATGAAAATAGCCTTAGGTTCTGCGTCAAAGAATGCACCTTTGATTCTAGACAAAGTGAATTTGACGCATTATTTTGATGCGATTATTGATGGCAACGTAGTTACGACAAGCAAACCAGATCCGGAGGTTTTTGTTAAAGGCGCTGAAGATACCCAGAGTAAAGCCGAAGAATGTATTGTTTTTGAAGACAGCTTAGCTGGAGTAGAAGCAGCCATCAATGGCAAAATGATCGCAGTGGGAATTGGTCACCCTCAAACGCTTAAACAAGCGCATCTCAACCTTCAAGGTTTTGACCAAATAGATTTAGAAAAAGACATTTTAGAAAAAATATAAAGTACAGCATGTTCAATCGTTACCTCGAAATTGACGAGTGGAAAATTATTGAGAAAGGATTCGATCCTGCAAGGCAAGAGATGTCTGAAAGCATCTTTAGTATTGGGAACGGAAGAATGGGGCAACGTGCCAATTTTGAAGAAGCCTATTCTGGCGAAACCCTCCAAGGAAATTACGTAGCCGGTGTTTACTACCCAGATAAAACTAAAGTGGGTTGGTGGAAAAACGGTTATCCAGAGTATTTCGCAAAAGTCCTGAATGCTTGTAATTGGATAGGTATAAATATTGAAGTAGATGGGGTTGAACTCGATCTGGCTAAGTTACCAACGGAAGATTTTGTCCGTATGCTTGACATGCAAAAAGGAACACTACACAGAAGTTTTGTGGTAAACCTTGATGCTTCCAAAAAATTAAAAGTAGAAGCTACCCGCTTTGTAAGCTTAGTGAACGATGAGGTGGGGTTGATCAAATATTCGGTTACGCCTCTGAATTTCTCAGGTACGATAAAATGTACGCCTTACTTGGATTTTGATGTGACCAATGCAGATGCCAACTGGGATGATAAATTCTGGGAGCCCATCGCAGCCAATGCTGAAGAAGGAACTGCCTATGTACAAAGCAGAACTAAGAAAACGGCTTTTGAAGTGGGGGTTGCCATGCGTTATGATTGGTCAACTGGTGCCATTGACGAACTTTTAAATACAGATTCTTCTACTAAAGAAGCCTATGCTGAAAACAGTTTTGAAGCTTCGATCAAAGAAGGTGAAACCTCTACACTTTACAAATATGTTGCGGTGCTTTCTTCGATGAATCACCCTGCAGCGGATTTGGAGAAGAACGCCAATGTGGTAGTAGAAATGACCCAGCAAAAAGGCTTTGAGCCCATGTTGGAAGAACATATTGAAGCCTGGGCAAAACGTTGGGAAACCAGCGACATCATAGTGGAAGGCGATGCTTCTGCACAACAAGGGATACGATTCAATATTTTCCAATTAAATCAGACATTCACGGGTGTAGACGAAAGATTGAACATTGGCCCAAAGGGATTTACAGGTGAAAAATATGGGGGTTCTACTTATTGGGATACAGAAGCATATTGCTTGCCTTTTTATCTAGCAACGGCCGATCCGGAAATTGCCAAGAACCTTCTTTATTACCGATATAAGCATTTGCCAAAGGCGATAGAAAATGCAGAGAAGTTAGGCTTTACTGATGGCGCTGCACTTTACCCAATGGTAACCATGAATGGGGAGGAATGCCACAACGAGTGGGAGATCACTTTTGAGG
>JAOARK010000317.1 GCA_025210575.1 Schleiferiaceae bacterium | reverse complement strand
CTATTTTCTCTTCTAGATTAAAATTGCCTAGCCAGAAATAAACCTTGTAGTTTTCTATGCCTTTTTCTGTCAGTGCAACACAAGCATCAATAATAAGATCGTGTCTATTACCACCACTAACAGATTTTGGAAATAAGAATTTATAATTGTCTGAGGTAAGTTGTGAATCAAAATTCTGTGTGAATTGATTAGGGCTGTAATCAGTCAAGTCAGCGAATTTTTCTTCGACCATTCCCCAACGTAACATTGCCGTATTGGTGAATCCTTGTTCTTTTAATAGGTTTAAAGTAGAGAACCAAGTGCACTGCAACACATCGCATTTATGTAAAAACTGGTTGTAAAACTTAGCTTTACGCGAATCTTCTTTTAATGATTTCGGAATGCGCTCACTCCAAACATTAAAATTGAGAATAGACTTCTTTTTCTTAAACTTTTGAATGAGTGCGAGAATGGGCCAAGGTGTCCAGTTATGAACCCATAAAAGATCTGGGCTTTTTCGGAGTTCAGCTATTAATTGAGGTAAATTCTTTGTGCCAACAAATTTGACATTGTTGTATTGCGTTAATGAGAATTGATCAGGTTTATTATAGTAATAATACACCAACTCATGTTCTGTGTGCTCGTTGAAATATTCAAGAAATCGAACAATATTGTGACCAACTCCAGGGCCAAACATGAGCACCTTCATCCCTTACCAGATTAATTGAAATGATGGAATTGCTCCTGCGTTTTTTGGTATTCATTCCAAACACCAATATCAAACCATGATTTTTCACTCACAGGAAAAACACCCAAACGGCCATTACGCTGCTTGATCTCTTCAATCAATTCGGTAATGTGATACATTTTATCTTCAGGAATGCTCTCAATTAAATGGGGTTCCAATATGTACATTCCAGAATTTACCAAATAGGTGAAATCGGGTTTTTCTTTAATGTTTTCTAAAAGGCCCTCTTCATTGGTTTCGATAATACCGTAAGGTAAATGCATATGCTTGAGAGCAGCAACGATGGTTAATTCGTTCTTATTCCTTCGGTGATAATCCAACAGTTCGTTGTAATCCTGGTCAATAATAATATCGCAGTTAGAAACAAAAAAAGTACTGTTGATCTTATCTTTTAAAAGATGCAAGCTACCTGCCGTACCTAAGGGTTTATCTTCTTTAAAGAAGTTGATGTCAATATTGTTATAACGATCTCCATAAAAATCATGAAGCATTTTCGCTTTATAATTAACCGAGATATGGTATTGGTTCGTTCCGGCTTCAGCAAAGCGATCCATGATGACTGACATAATGGGTTTATCACCCACAGGTACCAAAGCTTTAGGAATTACATTAGTTAACGGCTTAAGACGAGAACCTTGACCTCCTGCCATAATTACCGTTGGTATGTTCAGTTTTTTGGTGCTGAGGTTTCTTACCGTGTTTTCAAAAAGCTCTTTCCAAAAAATGACTTTGGCTATTGTTCCATTTTCATCCACTATCGGCATATATTCTGTACGAAAGCGGATCATTTTTTCGCGGATCGAGTCTTCGCTGTCGCTAGTACTACATACTGTGACCTTAGCTTTGTCTCTTAAGATAGATGACACCGGAGAATCATAAGAAATTTTATTCATGATCGCTCTTTGGATGTCACCAATACTCAACATGCTGGCATACTTTCCATCTTCCATTACTATGAGCAACTTCACACGATTCGTATCCATCTGCTTTAAGGCATCTGTAATACTTTGATTTAAATTGATGAGCAGATGATCTATGTCCATGTTACTTTAAAAATTGTTCAAGGTCAGTGTTTTTCAACTCTGAATAAATTGTATCGATAATGTATTGAGGCAATGTCTCTTTCCAAGAATGAACATTCTTATTCGCTTTAAAAACGCTGTAATAATCTTCGTTCAGATCGCTTTTCGATTGATTGATGAAATTTACGGTTTGTTCATCCATATCAAGTTGACAATGAGCAAACATCTGTTCAACTTGTTCAAGCGGATTTGCTGAGAGTTCTTCGTATTGCACGATGTGCACTTTTTCAGGGCAATGAGTTTTCAATGTCAGCGCCATTTTACTTAATTCTTTCCAGCGATGAAAACCATAGTACTCTTCTGGCCTAAATTCATTCTTGCCTTGAGCATAATACCAGTGCTCCTCCAAATTCCACTCAGGTAAATATTCTTTTTCTGAAGCCTTAGCCCAGCTATCGATTACAGCGCAGGGGTTTCGGATGATGAACACCAAATGACTTGGAATAGTAAGCTTTAAAAATGGCTCGGCCATATAATGGTAGCGCACCATCTTAGTTACTAATACTGAAGGGTTTAATTTCTTCTCAAAGACCGGATAAATGCCTTTGTCTTTTTGGTAATTAGCATCTAGGTAATCATCCTCCCTCTGGTACAGCTCACTAAGGTAGGCTTCAATTTCTTCTACGCTGCTTCTAACATGCACAGCATCCTTAAAGGAAAGTGAAAAAAGCGGTTGAAATTTATAGTTGGTTTCTGGAGCACTATCAAAAATTTGCCCTAGCCAGCTTGTGCCAGAACGTGGTGCACCATGTATAGATATAAGTCTTTTCAAAAATTAAAATCGGTATTTCAAAAAATAGGGAATTTTCTCTTCAGCTTGTTTCTGTCTTAGTTCGCAATATTCGTGATAAATATCGCTCACTATAAGACCACCAATGTAAAACGGTAAAGTCTCAGTAGGGTTGAATTTTGATTTGAATTTAAATAAAGCGTCTTCAGGTGAAATAGAGTTGCCTCCTCCTAGAAACAGTTCATTCTTCTTTTCGGCATATAGTCCAGCAATGCTGTAGAAAAGAAATGGATTTCCATTTAAATGATAGTGATCAGGATGAGAAGCACCTAAGTGATAATAAATTCGATGACTTTCTTCAAAGAGAATTGCCGCATTAGTCACTTTTCCTTCATGCAAGACTTCCACAATTTGCACATTTGGAATTTTACATAAATCTTTAAAGTAAGTTTTATCGAAAAAATAGAATTGACTCGCCTTATTCTTTTGCATGGTCTGCGTGTAGAGCTCAGCAAAATTCATTATTGTTTCATCTGTTTTTTCGGCAACTCTAAATACCAAATTGTTTTGAATGGCCTTTCGAATATTTCTTCTAAGCGAAGATTTGAATGAACTAAAAATATCCTCTAATGGCTGATTGAGGTTTATGCTTATGGTATTTCTTTCATGGGCAGAAAAACTCAATGCAGCTCCAAACTTTTCTGGAAAAGCGTTGAACGGATTGAAACGCAAAAACTCAGCAATAACATTCTGTTTTTTTAATTCTTCAGAATATGCCAAGAGTGCTTCTTCAATAAATCCTTGATCTTCAGAATTTGTAATAGGTCCTCCATAGCCGTATGGAGTTTCTGAATCGAAATAACCATCGCTTAATTCCAACTCTCCAATCTTTTCTATTGGGTTTTTGACTGAAAGACAATAGAACTCGTTTTCTCCTTTTTTATAGTTGAAATCAACGATGTTCTGTTTCTCATTATAGAGCTGAACATACTTTTTAGCATAGTAGATTTCAGAATGTAACGCGGAGTATAAACTATCGTTTTCCTTGGATGGAATCATTCGAGCTTGAGCCAATTTTTGGTAAGCAGCAAATATGGTTAATTCTTAAAGGCTACCCTACTGAATCAGCTAAAAATATAGTTGTATGAATGTACTTCTGCGCTTAATAATCGTCAGTGTATTTTTATTTATAATGTTGTTAATTGCAACCAGATTCAAACACCAAAGTATGAACAGAAAAGCTCTTCTTTTTGCACTTTATTTCTTAAGCATTGGTTTAGGGTTTAGTCAAATAAAACTCGATAGTCTTCAACTTCATTACCCTTTAGATAGCAACGCACTTGATTACAGCGGTAATGGGGTGCATGGTACACTTTATAACATTGTAGCTGTTGATAATCGCTTTGGAGATAGCCTCTCTGCAATAAAGTTAACTGGCAGTCAGAGCTATATTGAATTGCCAAATGATCCGAGTCTAAAACCTCAATTTCCTGTTGCTGTTTCATTTTGGATTCGTTTGTCAAGCTATCCATCAGTTCACCAAAACATTATTAAAAGTGATGATATTGCTACAAGCTATGCGGGATATTGGTTGCCCCTTAATCCACAAGGAGAAATTGTAGCCGGTTATGGAAATAACCTCGGTGGGGGTCATCAATTTAGAAGAACTAAAAATCCAATTAACG
>JAOARK010000316.1 GCA_025210575.1 Schleiferiaceae bacterium | reverse complement strand
TAAACAAACTGTAAATGACGTTGAGATACGTCAGGTCCATTTAATAAGGACGGTTCGAAACAATAAATGATGAGATAGCGGTTATCACTTTTTTCAGCGCTCAACAGAGGGTAGTGGTCTTGCGTGCGCAAGTCTCTTTTCAACCAAACAATATTGATTTTCTCATTCAAAACTTGAGTTCTTTTTTTGCCTGATTCCAGAATTTAAAGAAAGAAGGGAAATAACCCACAACTGAAGTCAGCCATGCACGTTCTTCTTGTTGACCTTTAAAATGAGTTTGAGTAGGGTGTTCTTTAAACACCAAATTTTCTTCTTCAATTAATTCAAGAATTTCTTGAAATGATCCTGAAAATATCTTGACATTGGGAATATTCTTAGCTAATTGAAAAACGAAACTTAGGCACATTGAGGATACAGGGTGTTTTTTTAAAAAGTTTGGTTCTAAAAGAAGTACACGTTGATATTTACCTTCTTTATGCCAATAAGGATCTAAGTTATAGTAAGTGTAAATGAGTGTTGGTTGATTCTTTAGAACAGGTCTTTTAATATCGGGCAGGGAGTACTCTGGTAAATGAGAATCTGTTGATTTTAATACCTCAGGAACATCGAGATTTTCAAACGACTCGTAAGGAATATCCAAAAATGTACCTTTTTGTTGACTACCAAAATTGGTGTTGATGTTCTCTTGGTTAGCAACGTACCTTTTATTAGAAAAGGTTCCAGCTACCCATTGCCAATTTAAATGATTGCTGGCCAAGTCACCATCAAACAAATGACTGTACATCCAATTCGCACAACTTAACCAATCACAGCGTGCGATATTGCAACAAATGGAAGCAACGTACATACGCATATGGTTATGCATATAACCTGAGGTGTACAGATGTCTAATGGCGATATCCACCACTTCTATGCCAGTGTTGGCCTCTACTACAGCTGAGGGAACTCCATGATTCATTACTTTGAATTGTGGGTTCTTAATGGGTTTAAAAATTTCTGAACCTACAGCGCGCCAAACGTTTTGCCAGTAATCACGCCAAGCTAATTCTTGAATCAGTTTTTCAGATTCTTCCCATTTAAAATTTGATTTGAGATGCTTGTAAATACTTGAGGTAGAAATAATACCTCTTGAGATATATGGACTTAAATAGGTTATTGCACCATTGTAATAGTTTCTTGTTTTGGCGTATTGCAAGGGATCGATTTTTGAAATGCGATCTTCAATAGCCAATATCTCAGTTGGGAAATCTATCGCTTGGAAATTTTGTTGTTTGAAATAGAGCGTTGTCTATTAGCTTTAAATCGATGAATTTCTGGATTCCTTTTGTTCCCATGTTTTTGACTTACTCCACTGTTCACTCTTTTTCTCCAAAGCTTGAAAGATTTTTCTTTCAGTTCACTTCGCATGAGCTTTATCACAGCACTTTCGTTTAATCCAAATTGATAATCGATTGCTTCAAAAGAAGTTCGATCTTCCCAAGCCATTTCAATAACTCTATCAATTTGTTCTAAAGTCAATTCAGAGTAATATTCTCTCATGTCTGTGAAGACGATAAGAAATCCAAGAACTAACTTGGAGCAAGAGGTTATTCTGTAATAAATGAAAAGTAGATGCGATAACAAAAGTCATCTGGGTAATACTTTAACCAAAGCGTGTCATATCGGTCTTTAACAGTATCATACCTCTTTTGAAACTCGAGCAGTACGCCATTGGTTTTATGATACTCCGTGTCTGTGCCTTTAAAGTAATTCTCATAATACCCGGAAACAAAATTGGTGTCTGTATCACCATATAAAGCACCATCAAGAAATGAGATCATATGTTCATTTTCAGAGACCAAGATCTCATTATTCTCTTTGTTTCTGTTGAGAAGTTTAACCTTTACACCGTAATATTTAAATTGATGCTGGGGCTCACCTACACAATAGTAGCTTAAGACACTACACTTCGATTTTCTGGACTTCTTTTTTGTTAATGAAACTTCAACGCTAGGTTCAATGGAAACGGGCATGTTGTTCCAGTCAGGATCTGTTTGATGGCTTCCACAGGAGAGCAAAAGACAAACGGCAAAACAATGCAGGAGTCTTTTGATCATTGAATGCTCCTGTCTTGAAATTTAAAAAGCCCTCTTTTTTCATCGGGTAATACATGTTTCAACATTGCTGAATCACATGCACCAAAACTTTTAAAATTTTCACGTCCCTCTTTCAAGGTCATATGATTTGGACCTGAATAGGAATCTAAGTCATCTAAATCGACCCCATCGTCTTCCCAAAAGCAGATAGGGCAGATATCATAATTCCCTCTTGAACTTAGTGTGTAATAGTCACAACATGGACATTGCAACTCTTTTCCAGTTATTCGAATTTCGTCAGAACTTTCTATTTCTTCCCACTCCTTTAAATCGTCAATTTTATTTTCATCACGGTCATTTCCATTAGCACACGAAAAGACCAAAAGGCTCAACAGAAAAATGGAAAGTAGATTTTTCATCATAAGTTGATCTATTCAATTTTGTTTTCTGGTCTCTCCAAAAATGTGATAAGCCATTCACTTCCTTGATAAACTCCTTGAAAATAATTTCCTTTTTTGAAATGAGGAATCATTTCTTGATTGATCACGTATTGCGCAATTGAATCGGTAATCACTTTTTCAGTTCCAAGACCAGTTGCTATGGCTGATTTACGGAGTGTTTTACTGAATACAATGAGCAATCCGTTGTTTTTGTCTTTTTGTCCAACACCTAATTTCTTGCCCATTTGGGTAGCATAGTGTTGAATATCCTTTGCTTTACCAATGTCAGATACTGTAATTAATGCAAATTGATTGGTGGTCTTTGCTTCGTGATTATCATAAAGCAGATTCAAAGAATTGATTTCTTGATTCGAAAAAATACGTTCATAATCATAAACATGGTTGTAACCGGATTGAGTAAAAGCCAACCCTGAAAGGCAAAACAGAAGGATTGAAAGTCTATGCATATTCGTAATTATAGGAATTGATATTCCATTTTAGTTGTTCGTTTTTTTTTATTAGGCTGACTTGACCAAAGGCTTAAATCCACCATAAACCATCCTTTTAGCGTCAAAGATTGGTTTTTCAGGATCCATTAAAGGAGCAACCAATTTTGACATTCTGGGGTCTTTAGGTACACTAGCGTTTGCTTTATCTCTTATTCTTTTTGAAGGAAAAGTGACCCAGCCTAAAACGGCCACTTCATTCTCAGCTAGATCTAGAGTAGAGGAGAAGGATGCTGTACTTTCTAAAAACAGATCGTCACTAACAAACTCTTGATAGGCTAGTGCTCCATGATCTTTCCATATTTCGGCTACCTCTTGGGCAATTTGCTTGTAAGTATCTAAATACTCTTCTAGAATGGGGAAAACAAAACCATCAATGTATCCTGTGCTTGTGTCTGATCTCATTTGAATCGAAGATTAATTTCAATTTTGATTGGGCTATTCTTTATCGGGAAATGCAAATAGAGGAGTAAAGAGAATGTGTTCATTCATTGTATTTAAACGCATTTGGTCATAAGCCAAATTAGCGTCTAGGAATATCAGTATAAATAAGTTTCCCATTCCTCAAATTCAGGCTCCACTTTGTAATCTTCTCCTTCTTTTCTGCAAACCAATCTAATCCATTGTGCAGCTCTAAACATGGCTTGTGCCTGATTTAAAACCTTTCCGTGTTCATCCATCTTTATGGTATTTGCAAATATGGCATAGGCTTGCTCTACCAAACTAGCTTCCTCCTTCAGTTCTTCTCGGTAATCAATTCCTTCAAGTAAATTATCGTCTCCTATTACATAAGGTAGAGTTCCATTCGTATAGTAAAAGGCAAAATGCCTTAAAGCGCTCTTAAAGTCGTTAGACAACTGATAGGTAGCTGCTTTTTTATTTATAAACAATTTCATCTGTTGGAGGATAGATTTATCTGAACGAATTTAAGAAAGCCAAAAGATCTTAATTACTCATTATCCAAATAGACTAATTATTTCTACTTAAGAATTCGATGCTTGAATATTTATCCTTCGCTTCATGAATTTTCAATAATGAATTTTCAATTTTTTGCTGTTCCTTGAAATAAGCAACTGCCCAAGGAAGGATAAACAGAAGAAGGGTTACAAGCAGGTTTTTAGAGACGTTTTTTTGGCTTTCATCCTCCAGAATGTTAGGGATTGAATTGATTCTCATCACAAGCTCTTGCTCTTGAATATGCCTTTTCAAATACACTTTGAGTTCGTTATTGTATCGGTCAAACTCTACCAATTGTTCCATAGTCGGCTTGCCTTTTAGAAGCCTATCCGCTTGCGCTTGAATGTCTTTAAGTGATCTTTGAATGTTCACTGATCTGTTTATGAATAGTGATTAATGTTTTGAATCAGAGTCAACAATTTTGTCGATGTGGGCCACAACTTGTTTTCTACTGATTACAACTTTGCTCCAAGAATAGACAAAAACATCATAGCCACCAGACTTTGCTTTTTGTTCCCTTGTTAAGGGAATGAACTGATTGACCATCGTTTGGTTTTCTTCGTTTCTTTTCACTAAGTCTGTAAAAAAGTCTTCCTTTTTCCACGGATTAGTTTTGAGGAAAAACCCTACTTGTTTTCCTTTAAAATCGAAATCATCCCTTTGAGATTCAAAATGGTTGTTGAGTAATTCAGCTTCAGTATCATTTAACTTTTGTGCCGTAGTCTGTTGAGTGAAAAGCACTGTGATACAAAAAAAGAGTATGCTTAAAGTTTTGTTCATAGTATAATTTTTATGCTTTAAAATATATCTCGAATCAAATGGTTAACGGCTAATCTAGGCCTTCTTTCATCTTTATTACGATTCCATCTTCATAGGTTAAAGCCAAGAAATAAGTGCTGATCATAGCTCCATGTTTAGTATCGTAACGAGCAAACTTGGTTCCATCGGCATTGTCAATTTCATAAAAGGGATCGCCTAAAAGTTTTATGACATCCTCTTTTTTCATGTTAATTAACTCCTGCTGTTCAACAAGTCTTCTCATAATACAATAGCGATCGTTGGGTTTAGATTTCCAATTTGTAGTTGGATAAAGAGAGTCAGAAAAACAAATCGGAGTTTCATCAAAACTGAATCTGAAGATTAATCCAACACCAAAAATGATTGCAATGAATGTTAAAGCTGAGAGAATGTTTGTTTTCATATGGTAGCATCTAGGTCTATTTTAATAAAGTGTAGAATGCCTAATTATTGTTTAGTGTATTTTAGAAATAGGATCGCGAAGATTAAAAGAATAAGGCACACGGCAATAAAGACATCGCCAATCACCGAATAGACCGTTTTTACACCTTGGGTGGGCAGCTGTGTGATCAAGACTTTGTCATTTTTACGAAAGTGATCCATTTCACTAATGACCCTTCCTGTATAATCGGTGCCAATAGATAAACCATTGCTTGTATGTCGAATTAAATTAAAGCCTTGTTCTATGGCCCTGAATTTTGACATATCTGTATGCATTGGGTCTATTTCTTTGTAGTCATTGCTTGGAGCCAAAACGATATCAGCACCACTCGCGGATTTGAGATAATCAGGAAAATCCATGTCAAAGCATATGACCCCTGCTAGAGTGCCAAATTCAGAACTGATTTTTTGTATGCCACTGGGCACATTATTGCTTATGGGTTCTTCGGCTCCTGGAACAGAAACGCCCTTCCAGTAATCAATCGCTTTTATTCCTTCAGGGTCAAACACTACAAATTTGTTTTCAAGAAATCGTGTCTGAGTATGGTCAATCACCGCCACTGCAATTCCTAAATAAATGTTGTGTTCGCGCGCAATTGCAGTGGCTTTATCGTAAAGATTTTTTTCATCTTCTTTTAATATCACACTGTTTCCTTCAGCCCAAAAAACAATTTTGGCTCCGGCTTTAGCTTCGACTGTACTTTTATTAAATAAGTATTGATTCAGCTTTGATGTATTTTCTTGAGTTAGAGACCTAACGTCATCTGAAGTTTCCGAGTTATTTAAGCCTTGGATATCAACCATGACATTGAGAC
>JAOARK010000315.1 GCA_025210575.1 Schleiferiaceae bacterium | reverse complement strand
GAGATAAGGCCAATAAGAATTGAGCTATTTGAATTGCCATCTAATATTCTAGTTTCTATAAAAGTGCAGCAAATGTAAAGTATAAACGTAATCTTCAGAATTTATTACCAGCTTCTTAACGTTTGCTTTGCAATTCACGAGTTCTTGGTCGCCAGCGAAACTTTTCTCAAGATTAATCCATTAAAGACGGTCCTAATAAACCTGATTAACTCTGGCTTCTAAATCTTCAATTTTTTGTGAAAGTTCTTTTTGAGCAGATTTACTTTCTTCTTGCTCTAATTGAGATTGCCAAAAGCGAATTATGGAATCCAGATTTCTCAAGCAGTTGTTTTTTAATTCTGGGTTCTCTTGAGCAATTGAAAAGAGCAGATCAATAGCTTTCTGTTCTTCATTTCCCGAATGGTATTTGGCATAGTTCCCCATGTATATCAACCCTTGCTTTTGCCAGTTTGCACGGGTTGACATTACAGAATTATACAATAACTCTAAATCACCAGCTTCTCCATATTGAGAAAGAACTCTCCAACAAGGAATGTACATTTCACTTCTTGGATGACTACGAAGAGTTTGGCGTGCGGTTTCTAAACCTTTCTTGGAATTGTGCTTGGCAATAGCTTCTAGAGCTGCAGCATTAACGATGTAGCTGTTGGCCTCCCAGCCTTTCTCATAGATCTTTTTTTCGTTTTTGTCATAGACTTCGCTTAAAGCGGAAATCGCAGCAGCACGTACTCGATTGTTTTCATCATCTTCTGCCAATCGTTTTACATCTTTCGAAACTTTATTTAACCCCGCCTCATTTAACCCTGAAAGCATATTTAATCCTTCAATTCGAACGTAAGGGCTGGGGTCTTTCATGGCAATGCCCGCAATTGTAGAGCGTAAATTGGAGTTTTTCGTTTTAGCTAATCCGATAACAGCCTCTCTTCTATCGAGCATCAACTTAGATTGCGCTAGTTGACTTAACAAGTAAGCATCACTTAATTGGTCATCTTTTTCGCAAAGCAGCATTTTGTCCGAATCGAAACTTACCCAACTGGGTTGGATAGCATCGGTTTTAAAAGAAAAAGTTTGCTCCTGTTTGTTCAAAACCACTTTGTAGGTTTTACTTCCTTTTTTGGTGTGAACAGATATGTTAAGCGGAATAATAAACAGAGGGTATTCAACGATGTCTTGAACTTGTTTTACGGTAACATGTTGTGTATAGGTTTCTTTATCATAGGCATAAGAAACTTCAAGCACTGGATGGCCATTGTCTAAAAACCATTGGTTAAAAAACCAATTCAGATCCTGACCCGATATATGTTCAAATGATTTTCGAAGATCATGAATTTCTGCTGTTCCATAAGCATTGCTCTTTAAATAGTGTTGCAAACCAAGAAAGAATGCTTCATCCCCTAAATAATTCCTGAGCATATGCAATATGCGCCCACCTTTAGCATAAGAATGGTGGTCAAACATTTCTAAGGGGTTCTCCTCATCATATCTAATCATATTTGGGCGGTGACCAAAATTGAATTCAGTCATGTAATTCTGAAGATCTTTGTAAAGGTGCCAATCTGCTTCTTCTTTGCCATATTTATGTTCAATCCACAAGTATTCACCGTAGGTAGCGAAAGATTCATTTAATGGCAATTGACCCCAGCTTTCGCAAGTAACATAATCTCCAAACCAATGGTGAAACATCTCGTGTGCAACCACATCTTCATGCGTTTCGTCATTAAAAGCTTTTGCATCTGTATACATAAAGTCTCCAAAGACTACAGCTGTCGTGTTTTCCATTGCCCCAGAGACATATTCTCGTACCACGATTTGGTCATATTTATTCCATGGGTATGAAACACCTAATAAGTCTGAATAGAACGAAAGTAGTTCTGGAGTGTTGCCAAAAATCCGTTTTGAATGATCTTCCCATTCAGGCTCAACAATGTATTTTACCGGTATTCCATTCCAAAGGGTGTCAGTAGTTGAAAACGCACCAGCCGCCATCATTACTAAATATGGCGCATGAGGTTGGCGCATAGCCCAATAATCAGTCCGAGTGCCATCGCCATTGTCTGTTGTGAATTCAATTTTGCCATTAGAAAGGGTCATCCAAGAGGTATCAACGGTCATTGAGATCTCGTGGGTAATTTTTTCATTTGGTTTATCTACCACCGGAAACCAAGCAGAATTACTTTCTGGTTCCCCTTGAGTCCAAAATTGAGGCATGAATCCACCCTCTTCATTTTTGCCATTAATGAAGTAAAGGCCTTTAGCACTTGTTATGGCCAACCCTCCTTCTGCTTTTATACTGTCTGGATTTGCGGTATAATCTATACCCAGTTTAAAAGTATCCTTTCTGCTGCGGGTTTGATCTAAAGCAATTTTTAGTTCATGTCCATCATATTGATATTTCAGCTCTTTCCATTCTGCATCGCTCCATACCGCAACCTTGTGAAGTTCGAACGCCTGAGCATTCAATATCACGGTGTCTAAATCTGAAAAATATGGAGTGCAGTACAATTGTGCCTTTCCATTTACAGCTGCTCTCTCAAGGTCAAAATTTAAATCTAATTGAACATGAATAACATCCGTTTGCCTTTGAGAAGAGCCGATGGGCCAATGAGCGGTGCTGTTAAGGTCTCCCACAATTTCCAGCTCATCCATAACAATGGTGTTTTCTCCTTGTGACCAAAGTTGAACAGAGATGAATGAAAAGACGAGGGAAAAAAGAAGGGTTTTACCAAACCTCATAATTGCTACTTTTGGAAGCCGTGAAAATAAAGTAAAACATGTTTAAAGTTTCTAGTTACGACCGTGATTTCGAGATAGACTTGAGCAAAGACGGGGCCAAAGGCAAGTTGAATGGAGAGGAGTTTGAATTAGATATTCAACCCAATGGGGCAAAGTCTTTTCATGTGTTGAGCAACAACAAAGGATATAAGATTGAAGTGGTTGAAACCAACTTCGATGATAAGACCATTACTTTAATGGTAAACGGCAATAAGTACCCACTCGAATTAAAAGATGATTTTGATCTATTGCTTGAAAAACTTGGTATGAGTGCCATGAACGAGCAGAAGATCAATGAGATTAAAGCACCTATGCCTGGGCTTGTACTTGACGTGAAAGTTGCCAAAGGAGAAAGCGTTTCTAAAGGTGATCCGATTATTGTTTTAGAAGCAATGAAAATGGAGAATGTTTTAAAGTCGCCTGCAGAAGGGGTTGTAGACAACATTCATGTGAATAAAGGCGATGCAGTAGAGAAAAACGAAATACTAATATCATTTGAATAAATATGAAAAAGTCCTTATTGATTTTTGGAATTAGCGCTGCATTGGTTGCTTGTGGTGGCGGAGCTGATGAAGCGAGCAATGATAATGCTGCTGAACAAACGCAAGAACAAAGCGCGCCTAGTTATACAGATACCGAAGAGCCAGCAACAAAAGCAGAACCTACTAAGGAAGAGCGTATTGCACCAACAGAGGGTGCACGTGTATATTTCATAAACCTTGAAGATGGCGCAACAGTAAGTTCTCCAGTACATATTGAAATGGGTGTTGAAGGAATGGGCATTAAACCTGCTAACGAAATTATTTTAGGTACAGGTCACCATCACATTCTTGTGAACAATGAGAATGGATTTATCCCTCAGGGAGAAATTGTACCAATGAATGAAACTAACATTCACTTTGGGAAAGGTCAAACAGAGCATGATTTGGAATTAGCTCCAGGTACTTATACTATCTCTCTTCAGTTTGCGAATGGTTTCCACGAAAGTTATGGAGAGCCTATGAGTAATACGATTACAATTACTGTAGAATAGGAGCGAAGAATCGATTTTGATAAAATTAAAAAGCCACCTTTAAG
>JAOARK010000314.1 GCA_025210575.1 Schleiferiaceae bacterium | reverse complement strand
GACCTATTTTATTGATCACTTTGCAGCCGAACGAGCTGACATATATCTTGAGAAAATAAATGAGACGATTGAAGGATTCAAACAACAAGAGAAATTATAATGAGTCTTTGATGTTTGACGAATCTTGACTGTTAATCATACAAATACTCACTTGTTTAAAGCTTCAGGTATTCTTGAATGCTTTGAAAAGAAAAGATTTCTCCCTTTGGAAATGATTTTGCCTTAGCTCAATATTTTTCTCCGAGTAGAGCGGTTCGTTACCTCACCGCTCCCTCACAGACCCGTACGAGCGGATTTCCCGCATACGGTTCCTCCTAAACCGGTTTCGCTGAAAGATAAGAGTGATAAATCCTTGGTTTTAGTAATGGATTCCATTCATTTATGAGTTTTGTATACCTCTCCCATTGCCAAACCCTTTTGCCCCCTCGTCTGTTTAACCACTTGAACAGCTGCCTTTCGACTTGACGATGAAACTGCTTTAAGCAACGAAGGTTAAACGTAATACCATAATACGAATAGTGCCCCCTGAGTTTAACATTTAGTTGACTGATTAGTACAGCTAATTTCTCATGTCTGTGTCGTTTAATCCAATCCCCCACTTTTGTTAGAGCTATTGTAAGTTTCTTGGTGCTTGTCTTACGCTTCAATACAAGTTTCCCTTTTCTTGTTCTGCCCAGAAAATGGGTAAAGCCCAGAAAATCGAAACTCCTGTTACCACGATCATTTTTATTTAAGTCAATAATCTTGGTTTTCTCAGGATGGATGGTGAGAGCGTATTTTGAAAAGCGCTTATTAAGTACCTCAAATACCCTCTTAGTATCTTCTAAGTACTCAAATCCCATCACAAAGTCATCTGCATAACGAACAAGAAAACTCTTCCCTTTCAATAGCGGTTGGATTACTTCTGAAAACCATTCATCAAGTACATAATGTAGATAAATATTACTCAACAGCGGTGATACGATACCGCCCTGTGGAGTGCCTTCTTTGGGATAGATTAACTGCTCATCCTCCAGAATACCGGCTTTCATCCATTTATCTAACATCTTTCGTACTACTCCATCTTTCACCCGTAAGTCAAGAAATTCGCGAATAATACCATGATTAATGCTTCCAAAGTAGTTCTGAATATCAGCATCAATTATATAACGCATATTTCCAAAACTAACTTTCTGAAACATCTCTTCAATGGCTTGATGGCAAGAACGATTCTTTCTGAATCCATACGAGAAATCTTTAAAGATGGTCTCATAAACAGGATCAAGAACCTTTCTTACACTCGATTGCAATACTTTATCCTCAATTGTAGGAATCCCTAACGGGCGTTTTCCTGTTTTTCCTTTAGGGATATACACCCTGCGTATATGGGGTGCTGTATAACTACCTGCTTTAAACCTATTCAATAGTACTGGCAAGTTTTCTGATGCGTGCAATCCATAATCAAACCATGTCTGTCCATCAACCCCTGCGCTACTATACTTATTAAGCTCTTGATAGCTTTGATGCAGCAGATCAGTGGTAATATACTGACTCAGATTAGTCAAGGGTTCATTATTAAATTTCTTAGCCCTTTCTGCTATCTGTAATTCAAGTGTTAACATTTGTTGCATGTCTCTGGTACATTAATGTTTCTAAATTACAGTCCCGATTTAAGGCACCCCTTTGTATACTTCCAAGTTTTCCCTTCCCTACTCACTGGCTTTCATGGGACTGATTTCCCAGCTTTCTAGCGGTACTATGGAGGTGCTAAGACTGCCTCTGTCCTTCTCCTTTTCTTCGGTCTCCCTCGATTTGGATACCCTGCGATATTGACTTTTCTTGTACATACATAAAGTGTCAATATGGACTTCATGTACCAGGTTCATTCGGTTATGGTCAACCCTTACTAACCATATTTCGCATGGAGACAGTAGGCTCTCCCGTGTTCCCATGTAATCTCAATCAACCTTTGATGATTTCTCAGACCCCGACCAGACTAGCATAGACTAGCCATAAAAAAAAAAAACATCTATGCCAGTGTTGATCCATCCTCCTCTAATGAATGAATCTCCGGTAATGCAAATCTTTCGAGGCTCAACTTTCACCTTCGGCCATCGCTGTCTACGCTTCATGCCAACATCTCTATTGACTATGCAAGACTCGCTTAAGGCGGGTGGCTAACCCTTACCCTACAGGATTGGTTACCTGCTAGATTACGAAGAGGTATTTCAATATAGACGCAATAATCCCTACCTCATGGACTTTGCACGGCGCAATAAAAGCGATTTCCGTGAATGATCGCAGAGAAAACTATATAATTCTCTGCGATCATTGTTCATTATTACCATTCGTAAAAGGCATTTCAATTCCCAACTAAGTCAATACCCCTTCTAAATATTCAATATGAACATTGCCCATTTCTTTTTTACCATCATAGGATGATGCAGTTCCGCTTTTATTTTATACGTTACCATCAACAAATGCCATTTGATCCTATCTTTTTGACATTTTTCATGATTTTTTTAACGCGTTACCTTAAATAAATGGCTTGTAACCGTTTATTTTTAAGATTTTCCCTGATTTTAATGGCATAGCACCTCCTTTATATCTTTTCTTTCACGAAATAAATGGCATCTTACCGTTAAGTAATTATTCCGTCCCTTAAGATTTTGAAAAAGTTCTGTAACTCTGTTATTTCTTCGTGGTATTATGCCATTTCTGGAAGGGATTGTGTCATTTGAAGATGGTAAAATGCCAATTATAAACGGGACTGGGTTATTTCTTTACGGCCTTTAACAATTGGCTATAGTTCCCTTAAGAAAAGTATTGATTCGATGTTATAATTACATTGTGTAGAACTATCTATGTATGGTATAGGTTAGACCTTCCAGGTTTTTGAAACCTGGAAGATCTTAAGAAAATGGACTAATGATTTTCGATCTCCAGCAACTCAACTTTCCCATTTAGGCCAGAAGATAATACGTCCCAATTGGAAGCATCTAACTTTTTATAGTTAAGATCAACAATGTTGATGTTGTGAAATTTTTTCCAGTTTACACCTTGCTGATCCATGTATCGAATTCTGTTCGATCCCAAATTGCATACTTCCACACGCAAATCATTCTTTCCTTGTTGAATATATTCGCTTACATCCAACTCGTAAGGATAGCTCCAAAGTGTTCCGGCTTCTTTTTCGTTAATAAAGACTTTGGCCGTTGTTTCCACTTCTGAGAATTTCAGAATGTATTGATTATTTGACCTGGAACTGAGACTAAACACAGTAGAATACTCACCTATTCCAGCAAAATGTGTATACGAAGTATCTGGTAAATCCGTCCAGAACTTTAATTCATTGATGGCCATTTCTGGAGGTAATTCCGGTCCACCTTTCAAGGCCTTAAAATCCCATATATTGTTTAATTCCTGTGTTTTAATTGTTTTAGGATAGATAAAATCAGGTACCGTGTCAACTTTCTTATTGGTGAACCGAACAATCATCGAGCTTCCCGGCTTTAGAAATACCCTAAAGGTAGCTCCTTGCCCATCATACTTGCAATTACCTTTCTTCACCTCTCCATTTAAAGGATTCATAAAAAGGACATTTTCAGCTCCAAACTTAAATTCAAGTTCCTTGTCGAGTGTTCTATTTTCATGATTGGCAATAAAGTAATAATACCCATCCGCTGTTTTTCTGGAAATACTTTTCACATGTGCGTCCAACAGTTTTTCCCGATCGACACCCACTTTGTTTAATGCCATTTCAATATTTCCAACATAGATGTGTCCGGCGCCCAATGGGGCACTTTGAAGCCCTGTTTGTCCGCTTAGATTTACATTTGATATCAAATCGACCAGTTCTTCTTCCTTTAGTCTATAATCCTTGAACCCTACTACTTCTCTGGGCCACTTACTATAGATGATATGAGCACCGGCCATGGCCTGGTT
>JAOARK010000313.1 GCA_025210575.1 Schleiferiaceae bacterium | reverse complement strand
GACAAGAGCCTTAATTTAAGGAGCCATCAGATCACTTTTTTATACCACGGGAAAAAAGCGGGTGTTGTTTTCATACGTTCTTCGTAACCGGGTTTACTGGCCAACATTCTCTTATCTATCATTGGAATAGAAATACCTAGAAATAGACCAAGCATTGATATTGGTCCTAATACCATCGGCCAAACTGGACCACCAGCAGCCAAACCAAAAACGAAAAGTCCTATCCAAAAAAATGTCTCACCAAAATAGTTCGGGTGACGCGATAAAGACCATAAACCCGTACTTAAGATCTCTCCTTTTTTTCTATCAGGGTTATTTCTAAACTTTAATAATTGCTCATCTGCAACCGTTTCGAAGTACAGTGCAATCACCGTAATTATTATTGCAATAATGTCGTTTAAATTAAGAGGGGTGTTTGCTGTTAAAGCATATTGCAAAGGCAGTGCTCCTGCAAAGACCATCAGCGTAGGCATTAAATGAATCCCGGTGAGATTTACAAAAGGATAAAAGAATTTTGTTTTCGCTTTCAAATCGGCATAACGCCAATCTTCATGTTTTAAATTAGGCCAACCTCTGTACCAATTGTAGGTTAATCTTACGCCCCAGTAAGCTACTAAGCCTGCAACAATCATCGCACGCACCGAAACTTCATCTGCTTGGAAAAGCCAAAAGAAAACAAACGCGATTGGTGCAACACTCCAATAGGCGTCATACATACTTGCATTACGTGTAACAATACTTCCAACAAAAACAACAACCGTTGCAGCAATATCTGCTTGTAAAAGATCTATTAGGGTGTTTCCGGTAGGATAGTTTTGTAGAACGTAAATACCTGTATAAGTGGCAATTGTATAAAGCAGTATAACTACTGCTGTTCCGATGAGTTTACTATTCATAAGTTTTGTCCTTAATGGGTTTTATTAAAAGCATCTAATGCTTCTAATATAACACTTGAAGCCCATCGAATTTGATCTTCATTGATGATGAGTGGAGGGGAAATTCTCAAAGAATAATTATTGAATAAAAACCAATCGATAATTAACCTTTTTTCAATGCAATAATCCATGGCAAATTGTACTTCTTCAAAAGAAGAAAGCTCAACGCAAAGCATCATACCTGCGCCATGTACCTTCTTAATATTTGGATGAACAAGCAATTTTCTAAACAATTCTTCTTTGGCCTTGATATGGAATGAATCTAACTTTTCGCTAATGATTTCAGCAGAAGCTAATGCCGCAGCAGAACTTACAGGATGTCCGCCAAAAGTGGTGATGTGTCCAAGGATGGGGTTATTCTTAAAGTTATCCATTACTTCTTTGGCAGCGGCAAATGCACCTATAGGCATACCACCTCCTAGTCCTTTGGCCATAGTGATAATATCGGGTACAACTCCATATTTCTGAAAGGCAAAAAGATGTCCTGTTCTTCCAAACCCCGTTTGAATTTCGTCAAAGATCAACAGTGTACCTGTGTCATTACATTTTTGTCGAATTTTTTGAAGGAAGTTGTTTTCTGGAGTTCTGTATCCAGCTTCACCTTGAACGGGCTCCACAATAACCGCTGCCGTATTGTGGTCTATAAGGCTTAAGGTTTCTTCTTTATTAAATTCTGCAAAATGAAATCCCGGTATTAGTGGGCGATAGGCTTGTTTAAAGTACTCATCGCCCATCGCACTTAACACTCCTTGTGTAGAACCATGATAGGCATTTTTGAATGCCACAATTTTTCCTCTGCCTGTGGTGCGCTTTGCCAATTTTAAAGCACCATCGTTGGCTTCGGCTCCTGAGCTTCCGAAATAAACAGATTCAAAATGATGGCCCAGCATCTCGGTCAACTTCTTAGCGAGTTTTACTTGGGGCGATTGAATAAACTCTCCATACACCATTAAATGCATGTGCTTATCAATTTGCGCTTTGGTGGCCTCAACAACTTGAGGGTTTTGATGCCCTAAGTTGCTCACTGAAATACCTCCTAATAAATCCAGGTACTCTTCACCATTTGGGCCGTACATGTACATTCCTTCTGCGCGTTCAATTTCGATTGCCAAAGGCGTGTCTATGGTATGGGCAAGATTTTGGAAATACAGTTGTTTGTTGCTAATCATAGGGTGTAAAAATAAAGGTTGATGTTATTTCTAACATCAACCTTTCTCAAACCATTTCGATAAAAATCGAAACTAACCAACCAATAAAAGTTATCTGCGTTGCGAACCTCTTTGCCCTGGTTCGCCTTTTCTTCCTCTTGAGTGTTCAATCAATTTGCGTTGAAACCGCATTTCACTCATATATAATTTTGCTGTTTTCTTCAGACCAATGGTATCTACAATCTTTGCGTGGTATTGCTCATTGATCTCTGCAATTTTCTTTTCGTTGTCAAAACGCTTCTGCATCATTTTCTTTAGCTCGGCATCACTTAAGTCATCAATGGTCTTTTCTTCTTTGCGCATATTGAAAACAAATTCCATCATTTCTTTTCTTAATGCCTCTACCTTTTTGTTACGCTCGTTGAAGACTGGCCAAAATTTTTGCGCTTCATCTGCAGTAAGGTCTAGCTCTTCGGTTATAAATGCTACGCGCATCGCTTCCATTTTTTCTTTTTTCTCCTTCATTTCTTCCATGCTGTGGTGAGGAGGTTGTGCCATTAAAATGGTACCGATAAACAGTGCTATTGTTAGTGCTACTTTTTTCATTTCAATTTTCTTAATAAGATTCGTACAATAAGTTTTCTTCCAAATAATACAGATCGCTTTCTTCAAGATAATTTTGGGCATCATCCTGAGAAATGTTTTCCCAGGTAACATCATCTAATTCTAAAGAATTGAGGAGTTCATACTCACTAAAACTCACATAACCTACATCCATTAGAGCAAAAATGTCATCTTCACTTAAAGCAGATGAATTCATCTCCTTGCGGTTCACCACTCCAAAAACAATGAGTGTGATTACGGCTGCTGCACTTAACCAAGGAAGAAGTGGTTTAAATGCAATAACTTTCGTTTCCTTTTGAGGTACCTCTTTGGCAATTTGCTTCAGCTGAATAGCATTTTGCTCAAAATAATTTTGTGGAACCTGAAAGTTCTTTAGCTCTTGCCGCTTTGGGATTTTGCTATGTGTTTCTTTCTTCTTCATTAGATATTTCTTAGATGCAACAATTTTTAAAAGGTTTAATCGTTGCTTAAAAATTCTTCAATTTTTTTTACTGCGTGGTGATAGCTGGCTTTCAGCGCACCTACCGATGTCTCCATAATTTCGCTGATCTCATCGTACTTTAATTCTTCGAAGTATTTGAGATTAAAAACGGCCTTTTGCTTTTCGGGCAATGCAGCCACAGCAGCGTGTAATTTTCTTTGTGCTTCATCACCATCAAAAAAAGCATCAGCCTCTAAATTCTGAGAAATGCCAAATGCCATCTCATCAAATGAAGCATCGTCTTTACGTTTGTTTATAAAGGTGATGCTTTCGTTCGTGGCAATGCGATAGGCCCAAGTATAGAATTTACTTTGCCCTTTAAACCTAGGGAGAGCTTTCCAAATTTTTATAAAGGTGTTTTGGAGAACATCGTTCGCATCATCATGATCAGTAACCATGCGTCTAATATGCCAATAGAGACGTTGTTGGTATTCATCTACCACCACATTAAAAGCCTGTTCAAAGGCTTTTTTATTTATCAATTGGTTAATCTGTTGCTCTTTCTCCATAAAGCTGGAATACGAAACTAAGACATCATAAAGAGCAAAAGGTTTAAAAATATTTGTTGTAGACTTTTTCTATGGTTTCGAGTTTGTTGACTGCGTCATTTCGTTTCCCCATATTCCTTTTGTAGAGAGGAATGCTACTCGCTATAACCACTAGGCCAAATACACCTAAAGTGAGAGTCATTGTAGTAACCCAGCCTTTGTCCCATAATAAATTAGTGAGGTAATAGGTAAATGCTAAAATCCCTAAGCCGGCAATGACTTGAAGAATGGTAGAGCCAATGATGTTTTGTCTACTTAGTTTTGGATCATTGATAATTTTTGAGAGCTTTTTAATTTTTAAGGGGCCTTCTTTATCGGCTTCAAAGTCTACACATTTGTCTTGAAACTTTGGTTTTTCATCAGTTAGACTGCAAAGTATTCCAGTCTTTGGATTGAACTTGGAGTTAGAG
>JAOARK010000312.1 GCA_025210575.1 Schleiferiaceae bacterium | reverse complement strand
TTTAGGGCCGTAGTTTCTACTTCATCGGTTCTGTAAACCTTGCTTAAATTTTTAATATTCAACATAGATTAGTCTTTTTTAATTAGAATTTCTTCAGCATCGCCAAAGGCAGAATAGCTGGAGGTTATTATGGTTTCGCCTTCTTCAAGGCCGTTTATTACTTGTATGAATTTTGGGTTTTGTGCACCCAGGGTTACTTCACGTTTTATGGCGGTTACATCATCTGCTAACACAAAAACATATTTACCTGCCGTGCTCTGGAAAAAGCCACCTTTGGCTACCATGAGCGATTTCGATTTCGCACTTAGCTCCAGACGCACTTGCACATTTTGGCCACGTCTGATGTCCGGCAAAACAGAATCTTGAAAACTCAATAGAATTTCAAATTGGTTGTTGCTAATTGTAGGTAGAACCTTGTTCACCGTCATGTTGTACAGTTTTCCAGAAATGGGCACCTTGGCTACTTGCCCCACTTTTACACGGTTTAAATAGTACTGGTCAACCCTTGCGCTTACGCGGAAGCCATTGGTGGCGTCTATGCGGCCGAGGTTTTCACCACGGCTTTTAGTTTGCCCAACATCATGATCAAAAGAATTAAGCTGTCCATCCATTGGAGCTTTTACCGTTAGATTTTCTAGATTCTTTTTGATGGCTTCCAGATTGCGCTCCATTAACTCTATCGAGGCATCAATGCGATGAATTTGGCTTAAGCGGTATTGTTCATCGGTCTCATGACGCTCCTGTAAGAGCTTCATTTTCTTTTCCAGATAATGGAGTTGGGCCTGTGAAGCCTTAAACTCTGTTTCAGAAATTACCTCATCCAAAAACAAATTAGTGTCAATAGCGAATTGTCGTTTTTGTTCTGACAGCTGATAGCGTATGTCTACGATCTGTTCTTCAATTTGGCGTTTGGTTTGGTCGAGATTAATCCGAGTGCTGCGCAAATTGTTTATTTGTTCTACAATCTGCGTTTCTCGGTTCATGAAATCGAGCATCATGCTGGCGTTCGTCAAACGGATGAGTGGATCTCCTTTTTTGACCATTATGCCATCTTCCACATAGATTTCTTGCACCACACCACCTTCCGAAGCATCGATAAGAAAAGTTTCTTTAGGTTCAATGATTCCGCTTATGGCGATGATATCTTGAAAGTCATCGTACACCACTTTTGCTGTTGTAATCTTAGATTTTGAAACACGCATGCCTTTACCGCTTCCCGCGAAGGCGATAAAGTAAAGAGCGGTAAGTAAGATAGGGGTACCCCCGTAGAGCACCATTTTTTTAGGTGTCCACTTTTTTTTTGGTAATGATTTTGTCCAAGTTTTGGCTGTCTTGGGTCAGATCGGTAATGCAGCAGTATCAGCTAAAGCTGAAAATGTAATGGGTTGATTACAAACAGCGCCTATTAAGAAAAAACTATGCCGATGTTTTAATTAACTGGTATACAGTGCTTAAAAAAGAATCTAGGGAAGGGGTGTGTTCGATATAGAGCAGTTAAAGTGTTCAGGTTTGGACATAAAAAAAACCCCGAATAATTCGGGGTTTTTTGTTTTATCTATTGGAGATCAAAACTCTCCATAAAAGCTGTGGTGTAATTACCATCAATATAATCTTGATTATCCATTAGTTGTCTGTGGAATGAGATAGTCGTTTTAACGCCTTCCACTACGAATTCATCTAATGCACGTTTCATTTTATCTATTGCTTCTTCTCTTGTTCTAGCCGTAGTGATCAGCTTGGCAATCATACTGTCGTAGAACGGAGGAATAACGTAACCCGCATAACAATGTGTATCTAAACGAACTCCGTGTCCACCTGGAGCATGGAAAGTAGTGATCTTTCCAGGAGATGGCATAAAGTTGTTGTATGGATCTTCTGCATTGATACGACACTCAATAGAATGCAGTTGAGGTTCGTAATTGATTCCTAAAATTGGAATACCTGCAGCCACTTTGATCTGCTCACGAATAAGATCGTAATCAATTACTTGTTCTGTAATTGGGTGCTCTACCTGGATACGTGTGTTCATCTCCATAAAGTAGAAGTTACGATGCTTATCTACTAAGAATTCAACTGTTCCAGCTCCTTCGTACTTGATGTACTCTGCTGCTTTTACAGCTGCATCACCCATAGCCGTACGCAACTCATCCGTCATAAATGGAGATGGAGTTTCTTCTGTTAATTTCTGGTGTCTACGCTGAATAGAACAATCTCTTTCTGAAAGGTGACAAGCTTTACCAAACTGATCTCCGATAACTTGGATCTCGATATGACGAGGCTCTTCGATCAATTTTTCTAGGTACATACCATCGTTACCAAAAGCTGCTTTTGCTTCTTGTCTGGCAGAATCCCAAGATTTTTTCAAATCTTCTTCTTTCCAAACGGCACGCATACCTTTACCACCACCACCGGCAGTAGCTTTAAGCATCACTGGAAAGCCAGCGTCTTTCGCAATAGAAAGTGCTTCTTCGTAAGATTCCAATAAACCTTCTGAACCTGGAATACATGGTACATCGGCTTCTTTCATGGTCTTCTTAGCAGTAGCTTTATCACCCATTTTGTCAATTTGCTCTGGAGAAGCACCAATAAATTTGATGTTGTTCTCAGCGCAAATTCTTGAGAAATTACTGTTCTCTGCTAGGAAACCATAGCCTGGGTGAATAGCATCTGAATTCGTGATTTCAGCCGCTGCTATAATGTTCGGAATGTTCAAGTACGAGCCCGTACTTGCCGCTGGCCCGATGCAAACTGCTTCATCAGCAAATCTAACATGCAGGCTATCGCTGTCTGCAGAAGAATATACCGCTACAGTTTTAATTCCCATTTCTCTACAGGTACGGATAACGCGCAAAGCGATTTCACCCCTGTTGGCGATCAAGATCTTTTTAAACATGATGTCTTTGTTTAATGGATTTTGAAAACCTTCTTATGAAGGATCAACCAAATACAATGGTTGGTCGTATTCTACAGGAGTAGAATCGTCCACCAAAATCTTAACTATTTTCCCAGTAACTTCAGATTCAATCTCATTGAAAAGCTTCATCGCTTCAATGATACATGTAACATCACCAACCTTTATGTCCTTACCTACTTCAATAAATGTAGGTTTGTCAGGAGAAGGTCTTCTGTAGAATGTTCCAATCATTGGAGATTTCACAGTGATGTATTTTGAATCGTCTTCTGTCGATGCTGATTCTGCAGCTGGAGCAGCAGGGGCTGGAGTAGCCGGAGCGGCAGGAGCTGGAGCAGCAGGTGTTGCAGGAATAATATGTTGAACAGGAGCTGCAGCTTGAGTAATAACAGTATCTGCGCCTGTTTTAACTGTAATCTTAAATTCTTCAGTTTCTAAACTAACTTCGTTTGCACCAGATTTTGCTACGAACTTGATGAGATTTTGAATTTCTTTTAAGTCCATGTTAGGTTGTTTAAATTCTTTACAAATAAATTAATTTTTTGGGTCGATTGCCCACTTCAAATAAAGTGATCCCCAAGTAAATCCTCCACCAAAGGCAGCGAATACGATATTGTCTCCCTTTTTAAGCTGATCTTGGTAATCATATAGACAAAGTGGTAATGTTCCGCTCGTGGTATTTCCATAGCGTGTAATATTTATCATTACTTTTTCTTTGTCTAGCCCCATGCGATTCGCAGTGGCGTCAATAATTCTTAAGTTGGCTTGGTGAGGAACTAACCATTGAACATCATCAGATGAGAGGTTATTTCTTTTCATTATTTGTTCGCTCACATCGGCCATATTGGTTACAGCGAACTTAAATACTTGTCTTCCTTCTTGTTTTACGTAATGGGCATTAGTGGCAACCGTTTCCGCGGAAGCTGGTAGAATAGATCCACCCGCATCAATCTTCAGGTATTCTCTTCCAGAACCATCGCTTCGAAGAATTTCGTCTTGAATTCCTAAACCTTCCGTATTTGGTTCTAACAATACACATCCTGCACCATCTCCAAAAATTACACAAGTCGTACGGTCTGTATAATCTATAATTGAAGACATTTGATCTGCACCGACAACTAATACTTTTTTATACTGACCTGATTGAATGTATTTAGAGCCTGTTGAAAGGGCGTAAATAAAACTTGAGCAAGCAGCCATTAGGTCATAACCAAATGCGTTTTTTGCACCAATGTCAGTGGCGACTTTACAAGCAGTGGCGGCAACAGGCATGTCTGGAGTAGCTGTAGCTACAATCACCATTTCTATGTCAGAAGTGTCAACTCCATAGCGCTCAACCATATTTTCAACCGCTTTCACGGCTAAATAAGAGGTGCCAGAGCCTTCTTCTTTTTTGAGTAATCTACGCTCTTTAATTCCGGTTCTGGTTGTGATCCAATCATCGGTTGTATCCACCATTCCTTCTAGCACTTTGTTGGTGAGTCTAAACTCAGGAACAAATCCTCCAACGGCTGTTATTGCGGCTTTAACTTGTGTCATACTCAATAGAATAATTGCGTAAATAAAAGATGTTAAAAGTAAGGTTAAATTAACCTCACCAAACTTTAATGGCTACGAAATATGTTAAACGAAAAAAGTAGATTTCGACTCCTTTGTAAAGGTGTCAGAATCTACTTTCGTTAATAACATTAACTAAAAGTGCCAAGTTGTTAGGCTACTTCTTTTTCTAAAACTACTTTTCCTTTGTAGTAAAGTTTTCCTTCGTGCCAGTGAGCTCTGTGGTATAAATGAGCTTCTCCTGTAGTTCCACAAATAGCGATTTGCTGATCCGCAGCTTTATAGTGCGTTCTTCTTTTGTCTCTTCTAGTAGTTGACTGTCTACGTTTAGGATGCGCCATTTTAACTAAATTTTAATGTCCTTATTTATCTAATAAATCTTTCAACTTATCCCATCTGGGATCTGTTTTACTTTCTTGTTCGTCACCTTCTTCAGGTTCTTTGTCTAGTTTGTATTTATTAAGCAGTGCTTCTGTTTCTTCATCTATGTTTCCACTTTCTACATCTGGGTGTATTTTCTTTTGTGGAATAGACAGAACTGCCAATTCATAAACAAACTGAGCAATGTTTACTTCGTATGATTCGAAAGGAAGAACAAGAATTTCTTCGTTCTCGTCATTATACTCGGCACCAAATTTTACAACCAAGTGAAAAGCATTTGAAACGGGCAATTGAAAAGGTTTTCCAGTAACATCACACAACGCTGTGTATTCTCCGTTTAAAGAAAAATCAAGCTCGAGCATGTTATTCATCTTCTCAAATTCAACCTCAACATTTAAGTTGGGGTTTTCCATTTCATCGAAGTCAAACAAATCAAAGAACCTTTGATCAAGCTGATAATCAAAATGGTGAGTTCCCAGTTTTAACCCTGAAAAAACAATATTAAAATCTTTCAACTTCATCAGTAACATCCCTTTTAAGGGGCGGCAAAAATACAAATCTTTTTAATTCAGGCAATTATCAAGAAAGTAATTTTGATAAGTGCTATATCATTAGCGAACCTTACCCATTTTTTGCTTTTCCATGGGTTGTGGTTTAAGTGCGCCTTTGGCTAGTTTAATGTTTTCTTTTCTGTTTTTGAATAATTCTAAAGCTTCAAAAACCGCATTTCTAAATGAGTTAGGGCTGGCTTCATTTTTTCCTGCAATCGCATATCCAGTACCGTGATCTGGAGATGTTCTAATAAAATTAAGGCCCGCTGTATAATTTACTCCGTTTTCAAAAGTTAATGCCTTAAATGGAGTGAGCCCTTGATCGTGATACATCGCCAATATGGCATCAAACTTTTTATGTTGATTTGATCCAAAGAAGCCATCTGCAGCATAAGGGCCATAAGCCATTATGTTCTGTTTAGTCGCTTCTTCAATTGCAGGGGTAATTATCGTCTTTTCTTCATCGCCCAAAAGGCCATCGTCTCCTGCATGAGGGTTTAATCCTAATACCGCAATTCTTGGTTTACGAATCCCAAAATCTTGCAGCAAACTTTTATTTAAGATTTTAAGCTTATTTAGAATTGTTTCTTGATTGAGAGCTGATGCAACCTCCTTTATTGGAATATGTCCGGTAACCAGCGCAACTCTTAAATCTTCTGCATACAAGATCATCAAGGGAGAGCCGCCCAATTTCTCGGCCAAATAATCGGTGTGACCCGAGAAATGTCCGTTTTCTATTTTGATGGTATTCTTGTTAATCGGTGCAGTTACAAGCAAGTCTATTTTTCCACTAAGCAATGCATCGCACGCAGCATCAATAGATTCTAGTGCTCGTTTACCTGTTTCTTCTGATGGATTGCCTAAAGAAATAGGTATGCTATCATTCCAAAGGTTGAATAAGTTGGCTCGTTTTTGGTTTACTTCGTTCAGGTCATTTATAATATTAAAGCTGAAGTCCTGCACGCCTATAGCTTTTCTATGGTAAGAGGTTACTTTACTTGATGCAAATAGCACTGGTGTGCAAAAATCGAGCATCATGCTCTCTTGAAAGGTTTTTATCACCACTTCAAGGCCGATACCATTTAAATCACCACAACTTATTCCGACTATAGGTTTTCTATTTTCCATTAATAGTTTTTTAAGAAATCATACAGCAGTCTAACACCAACTCCAGTGCCTCCTTTTTTAATGTATCCGTCATTTGCATCTACAAATGCAGGACCTGCAATATCGAGATGAATATAAGGATAGTCTGTAAAGTTTGATAAAAATTTACCAGCGGTAATAGCGCCAGCATCTCTAGGTCCTAAGTTCTTTAGATCTGCTATATCTGATTTTAAAAGCTCATCATATTCTTCCCAAAATGGAAACTCTACAATTCTCTCATAACTGTTTTTACCACTTGTTTTCAATTTGTTCCATGCATTGTCTTCCGCATCTCCCATGGCTACGATTCCATATTTTCCTATCGCGTAAGCTGCAGCACCGGTAAGGGTAGCCAAATCAATTACTAATTCTGGATCATATTTTTGTGCATAGATCAATGCATCAGCAAGGATAAGGCGGCCTTCGGCATCGGTGTTTTTAATTTCCACAGACTTACCGTTAGCATAAGTGATAACGTCATCAGGAGTAACAGCGTTTCCGCCCGGACGGTTGTCTGTTGAAGGAACTAATCCTATAACGTGCTTGTTAATGTTATTCGAAGCAATAGCTTGCATTGTACCAATTACTGCTGCCGCACCTCCCATGTCACTTTTCATAGTGTCCATAAAATTTGAAGGTTTTAAGCTTAGTCCTCCCGTATCGTAAACTACACCTTTACCTACTAAGATGATAGGTTTTTCATTCTTTGCATTTTCTGGCTTGTGCTCCATAATGATAAAGGCAGGTGGATCTATACTTCCTGCATTTACCGCTAACAATCCAGCCATTTTTAAAGATTCAATTTTTTTCTTGTCAAAAACTTCCACCTTAAAACCATTGGCCTTTGAAGATCTTTTTGCTTCATTCGCTAAATCGGTTGGGTTCAAGTCAATAACCGGTGTGTTCACCAGGTCTCGTGAGAACATTACAGACTCTCCAAGATTTATTACCTCCTGTAATTCTTCTTTAGAGCAATTAGAAAAAGAAGCGTTTTGAAGACTCGGAGTGTTTTTCTCTTTGTCGCTCAGATATTTCAAGTATTTGTAATTGCCAAGCAGCAGACCTTCAGCTAGCAATAAGTCATGCCCAAATGCATTAATAGCAACATTTTCTTGTTTCTCTTTGTTTAAGGCTTCACCCAAATTGGCGCCTGCTTTTCTGCTGCTCTCTAAAAACAAGTGATTTCCAGGAACATGTTTTTTATACCTGTAGATATAGATTAACCTGCTGTATTGGTTGATGCAAATCCAGTTGTCAGGAGAACTTTCGATCTTGTTCGAAACAAATTCAAACTCCTCAGGCGAAAAAATCGTTTTATCTAATTGAGAGACATTAGCTATGTAAAAGGCGAGGTTTACTTGCGATAGATCGCCTTGAGTTATATTTAAATTCATAATATTTTAAAAATTAGTGAGGGCTAAATTAGATATTTTTACATGCTACTTGATTAAGTATTTGCGAGCTTATTCGTTAATTTCAGAAACTATATATTTAGCTCATTATGAATGCCAATTAGCAACATATTGTCTAATTTGATGTTCATAGTGTAAGAGACAATCCATAAAATGAAAAAAGGCTTTTTACTACTTTTTTTTCTTTCAATTCTTGCTGAGGGGTATGCAACGCATAATCGTGCGGGTGAAATTACCTATGAATGGATTGGCGGCTTTACCTATAAATTTACAATCACTACTTATACAAAAGACACCGCGCCTGCTGATAGATGCGAGCTTACCATAGACTATGGCGATGGAACTCAGCAAGTGGTTTATCGCAATAATGGATTGTCAGGGATTTGTCCTTCTCCAGCGAAAATGGGTGAAAATCTAGGTAATGATGTACGCTTGAATATTTATGAAGGTACACACACCTATCAAGCGCCAGGGTATTACACCATTAGCATGCAAGACTTGAATAGAAATGGTGGAATTAACAACATACCCAATAGTATCAATATTCCATTTTACATAACAACCACATTACTGGTAGACCCTTCAATGGGAGTGAATAATTCTCCAGTGCTTACAAACCCACCGATAGATGATGGGTGTACGTTCAGAAAATTTATTCATAACCCAAGTGCTTTTGATGCGGATGGAGACAGTTTGTACTATACGTTAATTAATTGTAAAGGCTTGAATGGAATTGATATTCAAGAAACATATGATCCTCAATACATTCAAGATCCTGTTTATATTGATTCTATTACCGGTGATTTTATTTGGGACGTTCCTCAAAATGCTGGGCAATTCAATTTTGCCATTTTAATTCAGGAGTATAGAAGAGCCAATAACGGTTTGTGGAGGTTAATGGGTGCGGTAACAAGAGACTTTCAAGTGGACATTGATGGTTGTGTAAATCAACCTCCAGTCATAGATCCAGTGGGTCCTTTTTGTGTTATAGCAAGAGAGAATTTATCTTTTAATGTGAGTGCTACTGATCCTGATAATCATAGCATAGAATTGACAGCAACGGGAGGGCCGTTTCAAGTCACTCCAGCGGCAAATTTCCCACAGCCTACCATAGGGTCTAATGGGTTTGTTCAGCAAACGTTTAGTTGGAATACTGAATGTAACCTTGTGAGAATTCAAC
>JAOARK010000311.1 GCA_025210575.1 Schleiferiaceae bacterium | reverse complement strand
ACTTAAGCCTTAATAGAAAGAGAAGTTACAGTGGTTGGTTATCGCAAGCCTTACAATTTTGCAATAACTTAACAGCTAACCCAGCCTACATTACCGCTATGGAAAAATTCGGACAAGGGAAGGACAAAATAGAAGCTGTAAAAAAACAAATTACAGATACCCAAGCCTATTTAGAGGCTCACAGAAGCGAAAAAGGTGAAGCCCAACAAGCAACCAAAAATCGCGATGAAAAACTAGACGAGTTATATAACTGGGCAGATGATTACAAAAAAATTGTGCGAATTGCCTTAAAAGATAAACCTCAGTTGTTGGAGAAGTTGGGCTTATTGGTGAGATCGTAGAGGAAATACTTTTATTAGACACTATATAGAACACTGATGACGCTGATGCAACGAATTCCCACGGATTTATTATTCGTGAAGATTCGTTGCATTCGCGTCATCCGCGTTCTATTAAAAATTGCAAACATGCTACATGCCGAACTATCAAACAAGATCATTAAATCATTTTATAAAGTATACAACCACCTGGGATATGGTTTCCTGGAGAAAGTATATGAAAATGCTCTTTGCCTGGAGCTGCAAAAGAGTGGTCTTAAATTTGAAAAGCAGAAACAAATAAAGGTTTTCTACGATGGCTACCAAATTGGAGAATATTTTGCAGATATTCTTGTAGAGGGTAAAATTATTATTGAACTAAAGGCTACCGAATCTATAAGTAAGGAACATGAGTGCCAACTCATTAATTACTTAAAAGCAACTAAAATTGAGCTTGGTTTGTTATTCAACTTTGGCAAAGAGCCACAGTTTAGGAGAAAGATCTTTACTAATAATCGTTAATAGAACGCGAATCTGACGGATGCAACGAATTGCCACAGATAAAATTCGTGAAGATTCGTTGCATTCGTCAAATCTGTGTTCTATTGAAACACATGCCGTACACCTTCGTAATTTATTCGCTGCTTAAATTCCAAAAATTCTATCAGGCAAGTTGCCGTGGTAATATTGGCATTTTTACCGGCATTGGCATGGTCAAATTTGTAGGCACTGGCAATGTAGGAACTCAAGCCAACCTTGTAGGTTTTTTGCTGGTCCAGCTTGTTACCGTCATAGTCTTCCAATACTGGTTTATTGTTGGTGTATCGAATGTTTATTCCAGATACTTTTAAATCTCCCGAACCTGAGCTTTTTACCAGGGATATTATTTCCGCATAGCTCATTTCGAACACTACTACTTCGTTGTTGAAAGGATCGAGATGATATACATCTTTCACTTTGATATCGCCCTTGCTCAATGAACTTCTAATTCCGCCCGAGTTTTGAAAACTCATATTGGTATTTACTTTCCAGTTAATGGCATCGCACATTAATGCACCTAACTCATCTTTATCGTATAAATCGGTTTCGTTGTAGGCAATCACCCTCTCAAGCACCGGGTTGTTGTTGTAGTCATTTACAATGCTTTCAATACCTGCGTCAACCTGCGACAAATCAGATACAGCAACCAGTTTTGCTTTTTTCGACAAGACTTTTCCGTCCTCAATATCTATCTCAATCTGCCCAATGTATCTTCCTTTTGATCCTGCCTGGCATATTAGCGCATTGTTCTGCACGTATGGTTTGTCGATTACAGAGTGAGAATGTCCGCCAATAATCAAATCCAGTTCAGAATACTGATCGGCCATTTTTACATCTGATCCCTGTCCAAGGTGCGAGAGCAAAACAAACAGGTTATCATCTGACTTGTATTTTGTGAAATCGCCAATTGTATATTTATAATAGGGGAAATTTATTCCCTCCACCTTATCAGGATGAGTTGATGGAATGTATCTGTCATCATTTATTTTTGTACCTGTTTCAACAACGCCCAAAACAAACAATTCAAATCCACCTTTGGTATTCAACTTTTTATAGGCATCCGGTTGATTCAAAACTGCGTTTGATGCATCGATGTTTGCACAGATAAAAGGAAAGTTGGCATCAGCCATGCGTTCATTCAGTACTTTTTGTCCGTAGTCGAATTCATGATTTCCCAGCACCGCAAGATCGAATTGAAGCTCATTCATTAGGTGAATCATAGGATATCCCGGCTTTTCGAACTGATCAACAACAGGGTCGCCACTAAAAAGATCTCCTGCAGAAAGCAAAAATACATTGTCATTCTCCTCTCGTAAGCTATTTACATAGGCTGCAATAGCAGGAAAGTTATTTATATTGGCATGCAAATCGTTCAAATGCAATAAAAATACCTTCTCAGATTTTATCTCCTCTTCCGGATCTACATGAAACCCATTATCAGAATCGCTACTACATGCACCTAATACCAAAAGGAGTATCAGTACAAGACTGTATTTTACTTGTTTAAACATTGCCTATTTTTTAATGATATACAATTTTATTCCTTCCCAGAGTCTTCCATCGGGATCCATTCCATTTCCGCGTTCATCCTTCAGGCATATTTCTCCTTTAAGCAGTAGTTGATATGCCGATTTAGAATAGGTCAATACGGCATCCTGAAGGTGTGCACCTTCAAAAACTTCAATTTTCCTATCATCAATGAACACAATCATGTTCGGGTAATTAAAAAATGATTCTAATAGAAACCTTTACCAAAAACACCAAACTCGTCTTTTCCAAGAACTTTGTGTTTCCAAACGGCATCCATAAAGCCAATGCCATAGCCAAACAGCTGTACAAAACTTGCGGCAAGCGATATGAATCCTATTTTTAGAGATTTACTTTTGCTTATGGCATCAAGCAGAACCAGGGTAGCATAAAGCAGTACCGGAAATGCAAAAATGCGATGTACAGCAATGCCCAACAATAGTGCTCCTATGGTTCCAAGTGTAAATATAGATGGAAACAAAAAGAAGATCTTAAAAGTTTCAGGGTAATGTTTTGATATGATATAGCGAGTTTTTCCAAATCCGAAAACCTGCTTGTAGAATTTCTTGAATGATATTCTTCTTTTGTGGAACACATATGCATCGCGCACCAGGCGGGTTTCAAATCCACGCTTGATCACCTCAATGGCGAATACCATATCTTCGCCAGGGTGCATTGTAGTTACAGGAAATCCTCCTGTGTTTTCATATACTTTCTTCGAAAATCCCAGGTTAAAACTTCTTGGGTGAAATTTATGCACCTGCTTCTTCCCTCCTCTTATTCCTCCAGTTGTAAAGAAAGAAGTCATTGCATAGGAAACCGCTTTCTGGAAGTTGGAGAAATCCTCCATTGCTCCATCAGGGCCACCGTAACAATCCACAAAATTCTCCCTCAACTCCTTGTGAATGGTCTCCATGTAATGAGGAGGCAAAATGCAATCTGAATCAAAAAACAGGTAGTAGTTCCCTTTTGCCTTTGCCAGCCCATAGTTACGGGCAATGCTTGGTCCCTGGTTTTCTTTGTAATAGTATGATATTTGAATTTGATCGCTAAAGGATTTACACAAATCTTCGCTTGAAATGGAAGATCCATCTTCCACCACAACCAGTTCAAAATCCTTGTTGGTTTGTTTTACCAAACTATCAAGCAATTCTTTCATTTCGTCAGGTCGGTTGTACACCGGTATAATTATAGAAAATTGAATATCAGAATTCATTTTTAAAGTTTTTGATTCAAGTAGAAGATTTCATTCATTGGAAGACGGTACCTGTGGGCCACATCCGCATTCAACTCTTTGGCATATTGCGATTCAATTACATTAAAACCAGCCTGCCTTAAGCGCTTTGTATAATCGAGACCATACAATCTAACATGATCTTTTTGAAGGAAAAGTCTTTCTCTCTCTTTAGGATCTGTAACGCTTGGATCTTCCAGAGTTGTTTCACTCGTGGTATCCATTGGCACCTGAAGAATAGCAAAGCCGCCTGGTTTTAATATTCTGTATATTTCACCCATGGCTTTGGCATCATCATCAACATGCTCCAACACATGATTACATATTACAACATCGTAGCTGGCCTCGGCAAAAGGAATTTCCTGAACATCGAAATGCACATCAGCAATAGGCGATTCCAAGTCACCTGTTGTATAGTCCAGGTTTTTCTGCGCTTTAAATCTTTTGAAGAAACATTGTTCAGGAGCAATATGTAAGACCTTTAAGT
>JAOARK010000310.1 GCA_025210575.1 Schleiferiaceae bacterium | reverse complement strand
GAATTGCTGGCAATGGTAGAAAAGGTAAAAGGTGTTGAGCTAAAACCATATGAAGATAAGGTGATTACTGAGCCACTGATTGCTGAAATGCCAAAAGCTGGTGTTGTAAAGAAGGAAAACAAACTGAACGATTTTGATGCTGTTGAATGGACACTTGCCAATGGTGCAAAAGTGGTTGTGAAGAAAACAGATTTCAAAGAGAATGAAATTCGCCTGCAAGCTTTTAGTAAGGGTGGTAATTCATTGTATAATGTTGATGATCTGGCTTCAGCTGAAATGGCTGGTGGATTCATTGCCAATTTTGGTTTGGGAAAATTTGACCAGCCAAGCCTTAAAAAACTTTTAACAGGTAAGGAAGTAAGAGTATCTCCATACATTGGTAAACTAAGTGAAGGTTTTAACGGAAGTTCGTCTGTGAAAGATTTTGAAACCCTGTTGCAATTGGTACACATGTATTTTGTAGCTCCCAGATTTGATAATGATGCATTTACAGCATTGAAAGGAAGATATATGGCATTTGTGGCAAATATGGGATCGGATGTGAATAAGGTATTCCGCGATTCTGTAGCTGTTACTGCAACTGATCACAATCCACGTACCATTCTGTTTAATACTGACATGATTAGCAGTTTGAATCTTGAAACAATGAAGCGTGTTTATCAGGAGAGATTTGTTGATGCAAGTGACTTTACTTTTGTATTTGTTGGAAATATAGATATTGAAAAAGCAAAGCCAATGATAGAAACTTATTTGGGTAGCATTAAAGATATCGACCGTGAGGAATCATGGAAAGATAATGGTGTTGATTATCCTGCAAAAGATACTTTCAATCACTTTGCAAGGGAAATGGAAACTCCAAAAACTACCATCCACATTGATTTACATGGTGACATCAAGTATACCAGGGAGAACAAAATTTTAATGAAGATTGTTGCTGAACTATTGGACAAGCGCTACATTGATGTGATTCGTGAGAAGGAAGGTGGAACCTATGGTGTTGGAGTAGGTGCATCGGTTGATAAATTGCCAAGAGAAGAGTACAATTTGGTGATTAGGTTTGATACTGATCCGGCTAAAGCTGATCGATTAAAAGGTTTGGTTTACGATGAAATTCAAGCCTTGTATAGTAAAGGTGTAATGGTAGATGACTTAATTGAAGCCAAGAAAAACTTCATTAAGGAATACCAGGAAAACCTTCGCAAAAATAGCTATTGGATCAGTGCTTTTAACCGATACTACAATATGGGAGATAGCATGATGAGCATGGATGAGTACGAACAAATGATCAACTCGATTACCAAAGAGAAAGTGGAGAAATTTGCTAAGAAATACTTTGCAAAACCAGGCAAGATTGAGGTTGTAATGTCACCTAAGCAAAAAGAAGGATAAACCCTTGTTAATAAAAAATAAAAGGTGTCCCTGATGGGGACACCTTTTATTTATGTGTGATATTTTAGGCCTGAAAGGCCGTAAGCAATAGCAACGGGCAACGCCCGTTGTTGTGAGTGTTGTTGAAAATTAGCCCTGAATGGGCGTGAGAAATCAATCCCAAATGTATTTCTCATCATATTCCACAGCGTATTTTTTGAGAAATGCTCTCAATTCATCTTTGAATGATTTTTTAGCATGGTGATGTTTTTGATTCCTGATATATTGAGCAACGATCTCTACTTCCGAAGGATTAACTGAAAATATTCCATATCCATCCTGCCAATAGAAATTTTGATATTTAGGATGAACTGTTTTAATCCATACGGATGATTGTCTTTTAATTTCCTCCAACAACTTGATTTGAGTAATATTTTTGGAAAGTGTACATACGATATGAACATGATCCAGGTAACCTCCAACTTGAATAGGATGGCAGTTGAGACCACTACATATTCCACCTATGTAATCAAAGAGTCTGCTTTCTATTTTCTCATCAATGAATTGTTGGCGATTTTTTGTGCTAAATGAAATGTGTACGTAAACTTTGGATAGTGATTGTCCCATATGCTTAATTCTTACGCCCCTTCAGGGCTAATTGTACTTTGTTGCTATTGTTTCATAGGCCTTTGACCTATGCTATTGCTATTTCCCCTTCAGGGAAAGGAAATGGTAGTAGGTATTGAAGGCCTAATGCCGATATGATATTTTGTTTGAATTTGATAGTTCATTGTTTCAATTATTAACGTTGACTATTGGTAATAATTGTTTTAAGTTCTTTATTCTTCCGTCCCTTCAGGGCTAATTTTGAATTCGTGCTATTAGTACATTTCCGAAGCATCGGAATCGACCTATGCTGTTGCTTTTTCCCCTTCAGGGAAAGGAGTTGGTAGTTGGTATTGAAGGTATAAGGAGGGAGTGATTTGCAGGTTGGGATTCAAGGCCTGAAGGGCCGTAAGCAACAGCAACGGGCAACGCCCGTTGTTGATGAATGTGCTTGAAAATTAGCCCTTAAGGGGCGTGAGAACTGTGCCTGTACAGAGTAAGGAAAAACACTGGCATAACGACTCGATTGCAAGCTTATCAAGCCTATTAATAATGATCTATTATGACTATATATGGATATTGGAATTAATTCTTATTTAGAAATGATAAGTATAGCGGATTGAATGATAATAGAGCATATATCTTGTGTAATGCATTATTATTCTGTTGTAAGAAGATTGTCTTTCATTTAAATCGATTGCTCTGTATTATAATTATGATTCTTATGAATATCGTTTGCTGTGCTGTGTGTTGAAATTAATTGTTAAATAACTAAGATTTTCGTTAACTTACATCTCGATTGTACACGAATAGTACATTGTATATAATCAAATCACTAAAACACAGTAAAAATGATTAAAAATTTAATTGGTAAAGTTAGTCTTTGCGGGCTTGTGGTACTGACAGCAACCGGAATGCTATCGGCTCAAGATGCAAAAGACGTTAAGCTTCCGATGGATCCTAATGTAAGGACCGGAAAACTTGAGAATGGATTGACCTACTATGTTCGTCATAACGAGGAACCAAAGGAGAGAGCGAGCTTTTACATTGTTCAGAATGTGGGAGCTATTCTTGAGAATGATGACCAAAATGGTTTAGCTCACTTTCTGGAGCACATGGCATTTAACGGAACAGAAAACTTCCCGGGCAAAGGTGTTCTTAATTACCTTGAAAAATATGGTGTTGCTTTTGGCCGTAACATCAATGCTTACACCAGTACTGACGAAACGGTTTATAATTTAAGCGATATTCCTACAAACAACGAGAATTTATTGGATTCAGCTTTGTTGGTGCTTCATGACTGGTCAAACTACCTGAGCCTTGAAGGAAAGGAGATTGACAGTGAACGAGGTGTGATTCACGAAGAGTGGAGAACAAGAAGATCGGGTGGAATGCGTGCCTATTTAGAGCAAAATAAACTGATTTATAAGGGTTCGAAGTATGCAAAGCGCGATGTGATAGGTAGTTTGGATGTAATTGACAACTTCGACCACAAGGTGATTCGCGACTTCTACCATGATTGGTATCGCACCGACCTTCAGGCAATTATTGTAGTTGGAGATATTGATGCTGAGAAGTTTGAAAAGAAGATTAAGGAGATGTTTGCACATATTCCTGCTGTTAAAAATCCGAAGGAAAGAGTGTATTACGATGTTCCTGGAAATAAGGAACCAATTGTAGGTATTGTTACTGATCCTGAAGTGAGCAATTACAAGT
>JAOARK010000031.1 GCA_025210575.1 Schleiferiaceae bacterium | reverse complement strand
CCAGTTGGATTGACTTTTTAATTTTTTAAGATTGAATTCCTGATCCACCTCATCCTCAAGTCCAGCCCATTCATGCGTATAGAGAATAAATTCACTTTTAAATGCACTCATTATTCTCTTAAATAGCGAATGAAAATAAGCCCTACGTTCAGTTTGAATTCCTTTGATAAAAGTTCCGTAATAAGAGAAGATTTGAAAAGGACCACTTACCCCAATCAAGTCATTTAAAAACCAAACACGGAGACCGTCATGAGATCGAAAAGCATGAAGTCTGTTAAAATAGGTATTTGAATCTCCTTTTTTCCAAACCGCTTGAATCACACCTTCTTTAAACTGCTTATAAGTTCTTTGAAAATGCTCTTCTTCTTTCGCCTCTCTTTTCAAACCATCTTCTATTAAATAATCTACAATTGAATCTCTTGAAACAGCTGGGAACTTAACCGACTTTAGGTACGCTGAATATTCTTCATCTGTCTTGGCATAAAAACCCTTCTCAATCTGTTTCCGATTTTCGGTGTAATGTTTCTGTATAGAAGGTTTATTTTTTCTAAGCTCTGAAACACATTCCAAGATTTGAACCGCATCCACTTCTATATTATTAAGCGTCTTAAGAATCTCCGTAGGAGTCTGGTCTAAGCAACCATTTCGTCCATATGCATAAAGCCAAACTGCCATTTTTACATTGCAACTAATACGTTGAACTAAATTTATACATCATTGTGACAACAGATTTGAATACTCTTAAATTAAACCGATTGTCATTACTAACTCTAATACAGATTTAGCATAAGGCACTTCTAATAATTCTATTTGGGATTATAGGGATCCTTTTGTCCGCTTGGAATTGGTGGATTCTGTTTAAGCGAAATAATGTGCTCTTCTAATTGTTTCAAAGCTGCTTTTGGAACCCAAGTATGAGGGAATAAAACATTATTCCGCTCTTGAGGATCGTCATATAGATTATAAACTCTAGGCATAGTATAAGAGTGTTTTATGGTATTCCACCCTTCTTGCTCTTCAAAATGAAGCTTCCAGTTTTTCCACTTTACGCCAAAGATTTCATTGCCCATATACACGATAAACCCTTCACGGCCAGAAGATTCCTTTTTTCCTAAGAAAAAATCACTCATGTCAATACCATCTATAATTCTGTCTTGTGGAATTTTACTATCGGTTAAAGACGCAATCGTTGGAAACAGATCCATTGCATGTACAATCTCATCTGAAGATGCTCCAGCTTCGATTTTATTGGGCCATTTCATGACAAAAGGAACTCTAAGTGCTCCTTCAAACCCTGTAAATAAAGTTCCTCGCCAAGGTCCCGCAGAACCTTGAACAGAAGTCTCAACCGTCAAGTTTGTACTGTTAAAATTTAATGCCTCAGGACCATTATCTGCTGTAAAAATAAATAACGTGTTCTCTGTTATTCCTAGTTCATCAACCTTGTCTTGAAGCTCTCCTAAATAACTATCAATCTGCATCAACATATCTGCCCAAGCTCCATTACCAGATTTCCCCTTAAAATCGGGATGTGGCATGGTTGGAAAATGTGTAGCCGTATAGGGAAGGTAGATAAAAAACGGTTGTTCTTTTTTTGCACTTCTTGACATAAAGTCCAAAGCTTTATCCGTAAGATCTCGATCTATTAAAGGGCGGTAATCTAAATCATAGGGTCTAACCTTTTTAGGTGCTTTTCCTTTGGTTGAACTTAAAACATAGGTCTCTGGAACTCCACTTTGAGAAAACCCTTCTAATGATGAATAGGTAGATTCATCCGTTGAATTTGGAACTCCGTACCATTCATCGAAACCTTGATCTGTTGGAAAACGTCCTTCCGTTCTTCCTAAATGCCATTTACCGAACATTGCCGTGGCATATCCATTATCTGAAAGCATTTCTGCCATAGTTACTTCCCATTGCACCAAACCATACACTCCTTCTCCTAATGGAACTGTGCCATTCCCACTTCTTATGGCGTATCGACCTGTCATTAATGCAGATCGAGAAGGTGTACATTGAACTTCAACATTGAAATTGGTAAACCGCATTCCTTCTTTAGCTAGTTTATCCATTTGTGGAGTAGCTGCTCCACGTGTAATTCCACCGCCATTAAAACCAGGTTCTCCCCAGCCAAAATTGTCTAGGAAAACAACAACAACATTGGGCTTCTCTTGAGCAAAAGCTGGAGAGCACACCCAAAGGATAAAGATCATTAATGCTATTCTCATCTTCATTCGTTTTAATTAATTAGATCAAAAACTTATTTCATTTATGAACAAGAAAATTTTAGTTCCTGAATTCTTTTAAGATTTGGATTTCTTCCTTTAAATACGATTCCAGGGTATCATATTTTTCCATCCTGTCATCTTCCCAATTGAAATCACCAATTTCTTCATCCATCAGTTCAGTGGCTATTTCATGATCAATTTTAAAAACTCGAGTGTCTAAGCCATCTAATGAAATGAAACTATCATTTCCGCAACCATCGGTGCCAATGCAGATTTTATTTCTACCAATCCCTTCTTCTCTAGGGAGTTTATGAAAGTCTCTATTAACCTCTATCATCCATTGAAAATCGGTTGTTAAAGCGATATAATCTTCGTCATTAGACAACTTTTTAAACTTTCCAATCAGTTTTTCCTGATGATCATAAAAGTCTTTAAAAAAGCTGGGCAATTGGATCTTGAGCTCTTTCTCTACTCGTTCAATTCCCTTGCTATCAATCTTATTTTTCCTAAACCAATTCATTTATTACTGTTTCTCAATTTACCATACCAATACTACATCTCGACTTCCAAGTACGTTAGGTATTACCCACGTTCCTGTCATTCCAGTTTCACTAATATCTGCGTTGCCTAAGCAGTGCAGCACGAGGTATTCTTCTTGCGCCAAAACAGCAGTTGCTGCCAAACTATCCCGTTTCTCAACTGAGAGATTGGTGCATTGCATGGACACAAATCTGTTCATTGCAGTCAGAAAGTCTTTTTGTGAAATTGTATAACTGGTATCAGCGGGTAAACAGGGGTGGTCATTGTAAGGGAATGTAGAATAAAGACGGTTCATTTGATCTGTGCTGGTTTGAAGTTCATTTAAAGCTACAAACGCCAACTCTTGATTATCAATAGGCTCTAAATTACTATTTGCTCTTGAATGGCTAGGTTCGTTTTCATTTTCTTCTTTGTTGATACCAGTGCAGGATAATACAAGAAAAGAGAGGGTTAGATATAGAAGTAGCTTCATATTTATTCAACTTTTATTGAGGTGGCGTGAGCTTATATCCAATTTCTTGAAGCAAACCTAACATACTACCATCATTCCAAAATTCTACAATTTTGCCCAGCGTCCATTCTAAATCTTAGAGTTTCGCTTATCTCTAAATATTTACCTGTCGGTGCAACTCCCAAAAAGTATCAGTATCGTTCCCACCAACTGTTATTCTTGTCGCAACTATAACGCTATCCACATAAATGGCTTCAATGGTGTGCTTACCACTCCATCAAAGCGCTTGCCCAGGTAAAACCACTTCCAAATGCAGCCAACATTACCTTGTCGCCTTTCTTCACTTTTCCTTCTTGTAAAGCTTCGCTTAAGGCGATAGGTATGGATGCAGCAGTAGTGTTACCATAGCGCATAATGTTATTGTAGACTTGGTCTGGCCCAAGCCCCATTTT
>JAOARK010000030.1 GCA_025210575.1 Schleiferiaceae bacterium | reverse complement strand
TGCTTATGGTGGAGTGGAGTCATTTTACAATTCTTTCTATATAGGTTCAGTATGTCCTTTAGGGTTTACTGTTCAATCAAAGGCTGGAAAAGAGGTTAATTACAATTACTATGATGCCCTAAAATTGCAAAATGCCGTTGAGCCATTTATAATAAATGCAATAGAAAAGCAATTAGAGTTCGGCATAAATAAGAGCAAGGTGTTTTGTTTGGGTACGGGTAAGAACACTAAATATTTAACAGGGCTGAACACTAAAAAGAAATGGTTTGAAGAGGTAGTTCCTTTAGAACACCCTCGTTATGTAATGCAATACAAAAGAAAAGCACTAGACAGTTATATAGATAAATTCATAAGGTTGTTAGCAGAGGAATGAATCTTCCTTATTATTAATTATTGGGAATATCGAATTAATAAAATACCCTAATTAACCTCTCAATTCTTCAACTAGGTAAAAATACCTATAAATCACTCTGAAAAAATGCGTTTTTAATCATAGTAAGATTAAAATCTGCCTTTTTAAGGCGTTCTATTCCGTGAAAATGACCTCTAAAACGCCCTGTTTTTGTTGATAATTACAAATAAATGTTAATAAGTGCGCTTTTTTTCAGAAATATATATCCTACAAATCAATAATAAAGTATTGTAAAACAGTTGAATAAGAAAATTGAAATAATTTTACTAGGTCATAAGTACCAAAAAAAGTTTTGCTGATTAGTAAAATGTACTATTATTGTCTCAGTTAATTAATACCTTTTACAAACTAAAATTTATTCCACATGAAAAGTTTAAGAATTTGGGCTTTATTGCCAATGTTAGCGTTAGGTACTCTTGCAAGTGCACAAGGTTATACGAATGAAGCTAAGCACAACATTAAATTAGAATTACCTTCTTTGGCTCTAGTAAGAGTTATTGACGGATCAGGAACAAACATGGAGGGTCAAACGATTACTCTTAATCAAAACCCAACATTTACTGCTAATATGACAGCGGGTGACGCTTTTGGTTCTGGTAACAACGGTATGTTCCCATTCAAATCGAACACTTACAAACTTCAATATACTTTCTTACCTGCTTTTGGTAAAACAGATGCTAAGATTACTGTAGCTTATACTACTGCAGGTGCTATTTCTGGTGATTTCGCTTCTGAAACAGAAGTTAAATTGAACATTACTGGAAACGGGTCTAACTATAACACATTTAGTTCTACTGCTCCAGCTGTATCTCCAACAGGTGGTTCTTTAGTGCTTTCTACTACAGCTCAAGATGTAATGGAAGACATTAAAGCAGGTTGGACAGGAATCGCTACTACTTCTGGTGATGATCTAGAGTATGAGTGGGATCTTGTAACTACTGGTGGTTCTGGTACTGGTGGTGCTGGTGACCCAACAATGCTTGCCGGTAAAACTCAAACGGTTGAAGTTGTTTACACTATTGTAGCGCTTTAAGAACAAGTAGAATTGTTTATAAATATTTAGCCTTACTCTTTCGAGTAAGGCTTTTTTCGTTTTTTTCAAACAAATTTATTTCTATGAGAATAGCATTAACAATGGCCTTGCTATGGGTTGCAAATACTGTTTGGGCCCAAGCAGAGTTTGAAGTAATGAATGGTTTGTCCCATTCTTACAACAGTCAACCCGGTAGCGAGCATTCAGGAGCGATTAAAGTAAGAAACCTTACCGAAAATGAAGTCATTATTAAGGTAAGCAAGAAAGATTACATCTTTAATTACAAGGGTGAATCGTACTATGAGGACTCGAGTGACGTGAAAACAAACAAAGAGTGGATTGAGGTAATTGCTACCAACATTACCTTACCAGCAAAAGCTGAATACGAGATTCCATATACCGTTAAAGTGCCTGAACTAGATACCCTAATTGGGTCATACTGGAGCGCCTTTCTTATTGAGCCTGTGGGTCAATTAAACGATGAAGATCCCGAAGTAGGTGTAGGTATTCAAACCGTAATTCGTTATGCGGTACAGATCATAAATGAATTTGAGGAAAGGGGAGTAGCAGAACTTGAATACCTGAATGTGGGTATGGATACCAAAGACAGCACGCAAATCATTAACGTTTTTATTGGTAACAATGGAGACTTCATGGTTAGACCTACTGTGGGCATAGACATCTACAACAATGAAACAGGAGAATCGCACGAGTTTAAGTACGAAGGAGGAAAGAGAATCTACCCTTCAACATCAGTTTCTTATTCTTTACCTATAAAAGGATTGGTAGAAGGAAGTTACACTGCCGTTCTTATAGCGGATTGTGGAGATGATGACGTGTTTGGTATGAACGTAGAATTTGAGGTCTCGTATCAATAGGGCCTGTAATATTGAATTGAATAGGTTTTCTTCTTTGTAGGAGTAAACCTATTTTTTTGATTAAACATTGGCTGTTGGTAAGTATTATTCTTCTCTAAAGAACAAGTTCTAATATTTTATTTTTTGAAGAATTCTTTCCCGTGAGTTTTGAAAAACACTTTCGTTTTAACGTTTTTCCTGTATTCTGTATTTACCCTTGGTCAAGGGTTCGATGTTCGCGTAAATAAAGACAGCGTAAAAGCTCCTCCGGGAAGTACGATTAAGCTCTTTTTTTCAAGCTCCATTTGCCCCAATGGAGATTCGATTCAACTTCAAACTAATATGCCTGAAGGCTGGCGGTTGGTTCCTGAAAAAAAAGAGTTTTCTATAAAAAAAGGAGGTAAACTCATTTATGTTTCAAGTGTTTATGTCCCAAGAAATGCACCTGCTACACAATATAATTTGAGTTTCAAGTTTCAGAACAGATTACTTGATACGGTTGACATTCCTGTTCAAGTCGTGGTGAGTGAGAAACACAAGCTTTCGTTAGATGTATTCAGGTATGGCAAAGTGATTCCTAATCAAGTAAAGTCAAAGGGGAGCTTCGTGATCAGAAACGAAGGTAATGTGCCAGAAGAACTACAATTAGAAACCTATGGTTGTGTGATTGACGGTGAAAACAAGATCTCAATACTTCCAGATTCAAGCAAGGTAGTACAGGTTGATGTTCTCCCAAAATTAAATGTGTACGAGATTACAGGTTATAGTTATGGGCTGGTTTTAAGAACGGACAGTATTATGCTTAAGAACGATGTAAGTGTGAAGGTGCTTCCAAATGCAAGAGATAAAATTGATCCGTATAAACGATATGTTGTTCGCACTAACCTGCGCTATTTAGGGCGCTATTTACGAGGAGAGTATTCTGATGGGTATCAGTTTAATATCAATGGGTCTGGAGAATTGAAACGACCAGGACATCAATTTGATTTCGTGATTCAAGGGCCCAATAGTTCAGAATTGTCATTAAACTCCACTTTCAGTCAATATTCAGCGAGGTACGAAGCGCCAAAGTTTATCATTCAGGGTGGGCATGGGAGTTATTCGGTGAGTCGGCTGATAGAGAATAGCCGTAACGGATTTGGAGGTCAATTGGCTTATAAAGCGGAAAAATGGAAGGCCAGTGCATTTTATGTAAAACCTCGATTTTACCCTCAAATAACTGGGCAATCGGGTGCAACTTTTGACTACAATTTTAAGCGGGAAAGTAGATTGGGATTGAACTAC
>JAOARK010000029.1 GCA_025210575.1 Schleiferiaceae bacterium | reverse complement strand
AGAAGTTCTCAATATCCTCGTTTACCTTTTTTATGCAAGCATGTAATGTTTTCAATTCGCCTTCCGTGGCTTTCTCATCAGAGAATCCATTTTGGTAGAGTTTCCATAATTTTTTGAAGAAACCGTTAACGCCAGAAAGCCCTTGTGTATTCCAAGGTTTAGATTGTTCTAAAGGCCCTAAGAACATTTCGTACATGCGTAGAACGTCTGCACCGTATTGAGAAATTACATCGTCTGGATTAACCACGTTGTACCAACGTTTAGACATCTTCTCCACCTCATGTCCAACAATGTATTTTCCATCTTCAAGCACAAATTCGGCATCGTTGAATTCAACTCTCCAGTTCTTAAAACCCTCAATGTTTAATTCACTTCCATTCACCAAATTCACATCGGCATGAAGTGGATAAGTATCATAGCTATCCTTTAATCCTTTTGAAATGAATTTGTTTTCACCTTTCACTCTAAAAACCAAAGCAGATGTCCCTTGGATCATCCCTTGGTTTATCAATTTTTTGAAGGGCTCTTGGGAGTTCACTAAGCCCATATCTTCAAAGAACTTGTGCCAAAAACGTGCATACAACAAATGACCTGTTGCGTGCTCAGATCCTCCAATGTATAAATCCACATTTTGCCAGTATTCCATGGCTTCATTGCTTACAAAACTTCCATCATTTTGTGCATCCATGTAGCGCAAGAAATACCAAGAAGAACCTGCCCAGCCCGGCATGGTAGTCGTTTCTACTTCAAAGCCTTTATAGGTAAAAACTTTAGCACGTGCCAATGGCGGCTCACCATCTTCCGTTGGAAGGTATTTATCTACCTCTGGTAAGTTCAAAGGAAGGTCGGCATCATCCATTAATTTAGGAATGTCATTCTCGTAGTACACCGGAATTGGCTCTCCCCAATAACGCTGACGACCAAAAATTGCATCGCGTAAGCGGTAATTGATCTTGGCCTCACCAATGCCCATTTCCTCGGCTTTGTCGCAAACCGCTTTTACAGCATCGGCAACGGCCATATCCGTAATAAAGTCTGAATTTACGATAGTGCCGTCTTTTACTTCATGGGCGGTTTCTGTAATATTTCCGCCTGCAACTACCTCCTTGATAGGAAGATCAAAATGCTTTGCAAAGGCCCAGTCTCTAGAATCGTGACCGGGAACCGCCATAACAGCACCTGTACCGTAACTCGCTAAAACATAATCGCCAATCCAAATAGGAATTAATTCTCCGTTAAATGGATGAACGGCATAAGCTCCCGTAAACTGTCCAGAAATAGTTTTTGTATCTGCCATACGGTCTCTTTCTGAACGTCTGGCGGCCATTTCTTTATAAGCCCTTACAGCGTCTTTATATTCTTCTGTGGTGATGGCATTTACCAATTCGTGTTCCGGGGCAAGCGTCATAAATCTTACTCCAAAGATTGTGTCAGGACGCGTAGTGAACACTTCAATCTTAGATGTTGAATCTTGAATTTTAAATTCTAGTGAAGCACCTTCACTTCTTCCAATCCAATTGCGTTGCGATTCTTTTAATGCTGTGCTCCAGTCAATGGTGTCTAAACCATCTAACAATCGCTGAGCATAGGCAGAAATACGCATACTCCACTGCATCATTTTCTTCTGTACAACAGGATATCCTCCACGTTCAGAAACACCATCTTTCACTTCATCATTGGCTAGAACCGTTCCCAATTCTGGACACCAGTTCACCATGCTTTCGCTGCGGTAAGCCAAACGGTAGTTCAATAAAATGTCAGACTGCTTTTGCTCATCAAAACCTTTCCACTCTTCTGCTGTAAAGCTTAACTCTTCTGTTTGAGCAGCAGTCAGATCCGAAGTACCATTTGCCTCGAAATGTGCAATAAGCGTTTCAATATTTTCTGCCTTATCGGCTGAAGTATTGTACCACGCATTGAAGAATTGCTTAAAGATCCATTGTGTCCAGCGGTAATAATCAGGGTTTGAAGTTCGCACTTCGCGATCCCAGTCGAAGCTGAATCCTATTTTGTCCAATTGCTCGCGGTAGCGTGCAATGTTATTTTCTGTTGTAATAGCAGGGTGCTGACCCGTTTGAATAGCATATTGCTCTGCAGGCAAGCCAAAAGAATCGTAACCCATGGGGTGGAGTACATTAAACCCTTTGTGGCGCTTGTAGCGCGAGTAAATATCGGAAGCGATATAACCCAATGGGTGACCCACGTGCAGTCCCGCGCCAGATGGATAAGGGAACATGTCTAACACGTAGTATTTAGGAAGTTTAGAATGCTCTTCTGCTTTGAAGGTTTTCTCTTCTGCCCAAATCTTCTGCCACTTGGCTTCTATATCTTTGTGGTTGTACTCCATCACCTTAAAAATTAAAGGCGGCAAATTTACCGAAAGGATAGGAATAATTGATGTGCTATTGAATAATCAATCGATCTCGTTTTACTTGACCTTCAGGTGTTTTAATTTGATAAATATAGCTGCCTGCTGAAAGGTGTTTTACCCCTATGGTTTTACCTTGTTCAGAATCCTGAGTTAAGACCTCTCTACCAAAGATGTCATAGATCGTGAGGTGCCAATCGTCAATACCTGTAATCGTTATTTCATTGTTTGTCGGGTTCGGATGAATGGTGAAAAGTGCGTAATTATTTTCAGGAATGCCAATTTGCCCGAGTGTATAGGCTGTAGTATCTACGTCATTGCAATTGTTGGTAATGATAAGTTTCACGAGTAGAGAAAGATCGGCAGTAGCGTAATTATGAATTGGCGTTAGCGTTGTTGTGTTGGTATTTCCATCTCCAAAATCCCAGATAAAAGTTCCAAGACCTTTAGAAGAAGAGCCATCAAATTGCACGATCATGCCTGAGCCCGCAGTAGAAAGTATGCTTGCCGTCCAAAGCGCTTTTGGTGCTTTACAATATTCAACATTAACGGTGTATAGTGCACTATCCCCACAGGTATTTACAATGGTCAACGTTACGGTGTAAGTACTGTCTACTCCGTATTGATGATAGAAGCTAGAATCGAATTGCACAAAGCCATCACCTAAGTTCCAGTAATAACTGTAGCTGGGTAGAGCATTAATTGTGCTGAAAAAAACGGAGTCTCCAGAGGTGACATGGTTTATTCCAGAAGAGATCGGGTCGCAAATAATGACTGATTGAGTCGCGGTGTCGCTTAATCCACAAGAATTGAACACGATAAGTTGAACGATATATGTTCCTCCACCACTATATTGATGACTAGGTGTAAGATCTCCAAAAGAAGAATTGCCATCTCCAAAATTCCATATGATTGAATCTGCAGGTAAATTGGCATTGAAATCTGCGACATATCCGCTTCGTGTGAAGTTGAATTGAGCAATGGGTGGCGCGCTTGATGGTGATAGGTAAACCAAAGTATCTTGATATTCGGTTAAGCTTTTGCCACAAGTAGAAATGAGCACATTTGCATCCGATCCATTTTTACCCCAAATAACAAGCGTATCGCTTGAAGTAATGTTTTGCTGCATAACCAGCGTTACGATAGAATCTGATGTGATATAGGCAGAGTTAACAGTTAATGCTCCATTCTTAGCCGATGTTACGACAAATTCGGAACCGTTGTTGGTTAAGGTGTTCGCGGCAATTTTTCGAGTTGTTTTTAATTTAATTTCGGATTGTCCACATTGTATTGAGTCTTGTTGTAAATCGTTAAGAAGGACAAGGTCGAACGGTGCCGTGTTGCATGAGCTGGAACCCACGAGATACATAATGTACTTCCCTTTTCCAATTAAAATTGAATTGTTAGCCGTGTCTTTTCTGTATTCATTGTACTCAATAGTCAGGATAAAATTGCCAACTGTACTCAATTGTGTTTGCACCAAACCAGTGTTTACATCTACTGAATAACCCAAATTTGAGTTGACCGGATTGGCCAATGAGTACCCAGGGTTAAACCCAAAGTTTAGTACTGCTGTTCCTGAAATATATGAAGGCGCAGATGCTGAATATGCAACGCTGTCACCATCGGCTTCTGTAAAACCGTAGAGATTAAGTGGATAGTTTAAACATGAAGCCTGAATCAATCCATTCACACTACTTGTGGGTGCTGAATTGGGTCCGTATAAATTATTGAGGTCGGCAAAAAAGTATGCCGTCTGGAAACTGTTTTGAATGTTAGCGGTGTTGTTGTATCTACCAAAGCCTCCTGAATAATAGAATTTAAAGTCGGCACACTTCCCAGGAAGAGTAATGGTGTCTGAATAAATGGCTAATCCATTGCTAGAATTTATTGAATTAGTTGAAGTGCAATAATCGGCCCCTATTAACGGCAATAAACCATTTGAACCACCGCTGCTGGGAAGGTTAAACATAGAATTGGAAAAACATGAGCTTGATAAGCTAATGTTTAAAGAAGGTGGTGGAGTAACACCGAATTTATCGTAGACAGCATATACCTTCAGTTCATATTTTAAACTATCTCCAGTTGCACCAAGTACGCTTTCATAAGTGATGATGATTCCTCCTAATTCATGTCCTGCCTGAAGCAATAATGACAGGCATAAGGCTAATGCAGTTAATCCGTTCTTGAGGGACATTGATGATTTTTTAAAGGTTAGTACCTTTTAAAATTATTGTTCAATAAATCAACTTGGATGATGAATTAACTACCGTGATTATCAGGTTATTCCGCGTTAAATGCGAGGTGCTGAAATATGGGATTCAAAGCGTTACGTTGATTGAAATGTAAGTTTGAATAGTTTTCGAAAAAGGTTCAATCCTATAATTGAGGGATTGATTTGATAAAATCAATAAACAATGAGTTTGTCTCTTTTCGATTGATTGGTTGTAGACAAAATCTCATAGAGATAGGTGCCCGCAGGGAGTAAGCTTAAATCTATTTTTTGTCCTTCAGTTGAGTTGTGAGTTTCTACTAGCCTTCCGGTGAGGTCATACATCAAAAATGACCAGTCTTCATTGGCTTCAATAGCCAGAATACCAGCAGTTTGGTTAGGATAGATTTTGGCATCGAGCTCTTTTTCTCTCACCGTAATGGAGCTTGCAAATTCAAATTCCAGATACGGGAAAGCATCGTTTTTATTTACCCCATAGTGATTGTATTCAGCCCCTGTTATATGCATGGTTCCAGTTTTATCCATATATGGAAGTGAATGTGGTTTGAACAACACAATTTCATTTTCAAATTGATGCAGCTCTATCCGATAGTTTGTTCCTTTATCTAAGATCAAACCCGTAAGAGCAAACGTCCATACCAAGTTTTGATAACCTATTGCTGTATCGCTATAAATAGTCTGGTTTTGAGGGTCGATAATAACCAAATAGGGTGGTTGTGTTGTTTTCTGGTATTGCGGATATGGCGCTAAAAAACGAATGCTATCAATTGAATAAGATCTACTTGGAAATTGCAGTGTGAGGCTTTTAACATCGTTGCCTGATGATCTTATGGACTTACCTGAGAACGCGGCAGAATTGGCAACGCGATTGAGTT
>JAOARK010000309.1 GCA_025210575.1 Schleiferiaceae bacterium | reverse complement strand
ATTCAAAGTGATAGTTTCCATTTACTTGGCTGCTATCCTGACCTGTAAATTTGATGTTGTCTATTTTTAAATCGGGCGAGAGCTTTCCATTTGGGCCAATGCAGACATTCAACTCTCTTCTTATATAACTAGATTTATGTCCATTGCGGTAAGCATCAACTTGAACCCCTAAATAATATAAGCCGGGAGGTACATTCTCTGCGGTTATAATTCCAGTCTGCGGATCTATAAAGGTGGTTACAGTGTCACCAAATGGATATTGTTGACTATACCCATAGTTAAATTGTGAGCTTGGTACTTTTAGAGACGCAAATGAAAAATGCAAAGAATCGTCTCGGTTGCTGTTATAGGCACCCATGTTTATGGTAATGGTAGTATCAGTTTCGTATCTTAAATCGTTAAGCGCATTAAATCGAGGAGAGGCCGTACCAAAATTTGGGAAAATGGCAAATTCGAACAGTGTTGGTGTTGGATCGGGAAGGTTATTGGTATTATACCAGTAGAAAGAACTGGTGGCCGAATTTATTGACATATGCACCCCAGTTGCTGGCATATTGGGTAAATAGGCCTGTCCTTTATATACGCCTAAATAAAGACTGGGATCGTAAAAGCAATTTGAAAGAGGTAATGTGTCTAAATCTGTTCTTGAGAGAACAACAGTTGGCGTTGTTGGGTGGTCAGTCTTTATAGTAAGCGTATGCATATAATAATCAATGTGATAAAGAACCGCAGTTATTTCATACACGTTTCCGTTGATCTTTTCCATTGATACCTCTGCACCAACTCCGCCATGTGCCGCAAGGACAATTCGGCTTAGGGTTAAGAAAAGAGTTAGTAATAGAGGTTTCATTGCCTAAGTGTTATTGCAAATTTCTTAATTGGTGCTAATTCGCTCATGAATTTAATCATGAGTCTTGTCTTTACCTAATGATCAATTTGTCGCGTTTTGTGCCACCATTTTGCGATTTTATCTCGTAGATATAAGTGCCAGTTGGTAAATTATTGATGTTTAATTGTTCTGTGTCTTTTGCTGTATGTTCTAATAAGAGTCTTCCCGAAAGGCCAAATAAATGGAAAGTCCAGTTGCCTTCTAATTGAATAGTGAACAGATCTGTAGCTGGGTTCGGATAAACTTGAGCATCTATTTCATTTTCACTCATGGCAATGGAGCTGGCAAATTCAAACTCTAGATAAGGGAAAGCGTTGTTTTTAGTTACACCAAAATGATCATACTCTGCACCTGTAATTTTCATAGTAATAGTTTTATCTGTGTACGGAAAAGCATGGGGTTTGAACATAACTATTTCGTTTTCAAATTGATGCAGCTCTATCCGATAGTTTGTTCCCTGATCTAAGGTTAACCCCGAAAGAGAAAACTTCCACACTAGGTTTTGATAACCTATAGCTGTATCACTAAAAATCGTTTGGTTTTGAGGATCGATAATAACCAGATAGGGCGACAGAGCATTTTTTTGGTACTGCGGGTTTGGTGCTAAGAAACGAATGGTGTCTATTGAATAGGACCTGTTTAGAAATTGGAGTGTGAGGCTTTTAACATCGTTGCCTGATGATCTTATGGACTTACCTGAGAACGCGGCAGAATTGGCAACGCGATTGAGTTGGGCAAATTTTACAGTGTCAGAAGATCTAAAACAGTTCCCATAATGACCATGACTGTAATACTCGCCTACCAACGTAATTTTCATTTCATCATGTTCTTGATACAGGGTGGCTCCGTTGTACAATGTGTTGATCGATTCAAATGCCTTGTCATTCGCAACAATCAAATCTTTGTTGAACTTGTTAAGAATAGGTTTAGGTGCAACACCTACATTCACATGAATTTGTATGCTGTCGCCATTGTTTTGATTCACTACGGTATACACTTGGCTTTGTGGTGGATTGATAAAAGGTGAGGCCGAAGTATTGTTGCTTACCCCAATGGAAGGGTACCATTTTAAGTTTGTGGTGTCTCCCAGTATTTGAGCTTTTTTTACTTGCCCATTGCAAAGATCTATTCTACTCACCGAACGTATAGATTGGGCTTTTTTCACTCTTACGTAAACGGCTACATTGGCATATCCATAACTACCTAAACTGTCTTCTTGATACGCTTGAAAAATAAAATGTGCGGAACCAGATTTTCTCCCTGTAGGTATGAACCCATATTTGGGCGCAAAAGAAAACCACTCATGAGCAGAACTTTTCCCTTTTATTCCTCCAGGAGAAAAATTTAATGCGCAATGATTGCCAGAACAATTTCCACTCCAGCCTGAATTATTATAAAGAAGGTTGCCAAAAGATTTTATTTCCACAGAGTCGCTGTTCGTGCTAAAAGAGCTGATGTCGAACCTTAGCGTATCGCCAAAATTCATGTCAAAGAAATAAGTGTTGCTTGTTTTGCTGCTATCGGCACCAGTGAAGTGTATGTTTTGCAATTCAATTTTTGGTTGAGATTTATAAGTCGGTGCAGAACAAATAGAAAAGTCTCGTTTCACTGTGCAGGTTTTTACCCCGTCTTTATAGGCGGAAACATCTATCCCTATATAATAGCTTCCATTAGGAACATTTATAGCTTCTATTAGGCCAGAGTGTGAATTTATTTCGGTTGGTACATTGGTGCCAAATGGTGAATTGCTGCTGTAGCCAGGCATGTAGGATCCAGATCCTAGGAATGGTTCAAGTTGAGAAAATTCAAAATGCAGCGAATCTTCTCTTTCAACATTGTATGCACCCATGTTTATCTGTGCTATACTGTCATTAAAAAGGTGCAATTGAGGAGCATCCATGAACCGAGGGGAGTGGCCAGAAAACCCTGGGTAAATGGTGGTGGTTATCGACAAAATAGGCCAGTTTTGGATATTATTTTGTGTTGGCCAGGTGCAATTAGTGGTTAATTCAAGTCCGTTTACAGGTATGGTAGAAAACTGCACTAAACCTTCAAAAATGGTGAGATCAGTGGTGAAATTGCCGACACATTGCGGAAGCTGCACAGAAGTAGTTTGTACTTTGGGGAGAGAAAAAGTTGAAGGTGTTGAATTAGTAGTGAATGGAACGGATGTTAGTGTAGATCCAGCGCCATATCGCACCAAAGTGATTTTATAAACTCCATTTCCTTGATGGTCTACGTAAATATCGCTACCAGCGCCTTCGTGAGTTGCTTGTATGTAAAAAGCAATGCTTAAAAAGAGTGTGAGGACTAAGTATTTCATCGGTCTATTCTTAGCACAAGTATCTGAAGGTTGGTTAGAATATCATACTAGAATTTAGTGAGAGGCAAAGTTGAGTGTGTAATTTAACTTTGTTGTTAAATAAATAGTCGTGGCTTAGATCAATATGGTTATTTAATGATATTGAGATATTTTAGAGCTTGTTTGATTCGAATCAATTAATTGGTATGGCAGAAGCAGAAAAGACAACTTTGAAAACACGAATTGGTCTAGTGCTTATCGTGTTAGGGTTTATTAGTCCGCTATTTGGATTATTGGTGCCTCTATTTAATCTATCCCCAACATTAACGGCTACTATCGTTACAGCTTTAGTGGTTGGTGGACCTGAAATTTTTCTGATTGCTGGTGCAGCATTGGCTGGAAAAGAAGGGGTGGTATTAGTCAAGAACCGAATTAAACGAATGTTAGGGTTGCCAGAGGGTAGATACCCTGCCACTAAAAGTCAGTATAATACCGGACTGGTATTGATCTTGGTTTGGTTTATCCTTTCCATAGCGGTTGGTTATATTCCAGGTTTTTTTAATGTTCCTTTTATTGAAGACAATCTCTTGTGGATTTCTTTAGGCTTTGACATTTTGTTCATTGTTGCCATATTTGGTTTTGGTGGTCACCAATTAATTACCAAGTTGGGAAAAGTATTTACATGGGAACCCTGGGAATTGCCTCCTGAGAAAGAGAAAAAGAAATAAAGAAAATGCGCTATTTGGCGCATTTTCTTTTAACCCAAACTTCTTAGGTCTATTGCTCGGTAATGGTAAAGGTTATTAAAACGTTTTCTGATAGACCTGCTAAAGCAGTTGGGTCTCCATACTTTTTTAGCTCCCAGCTGTACATGATTTCATTACCCTCTGTATTGGCAATCCCAGTCCAACCCGGATAAATGTCTCGAATAATTCTTTTGTTATTCGTATTAACCACTTTGGTGCGTACTCCTGAATTAACACCTCCTGCTACATTGGGTGCGTTATATCCAGAATAATAGGTTCCAGCTTTTGTGGTGATGTAGAGTCGCGTATGCGTTTGAAATTCTGGATTAATGAAAGCAGATCTTGTTACCGTGATTTTTGCAATTGTATTATTTCCATTCAATTGAGGAGCGGGGATATAAGTATACTGCAGATAAAATGAAGAAGAGGTGAAAGGAAATAAGTTTTTCGCTGATTCACCAGCTACAAGACCATTGGCTTGTGTACTCGGGGTAAGAGAAATAGGAGCGCTATTAATGGTTAACGGACTTCCATTATCCATAACACGTAATAATGCTAAACTAGAGAGTTCTAGTGTCACATTGTTTTTGTTGCTATTGTTTTGAGCATAGGCGATAGAGTTTAATAGCAACGTAAACATCAACACCTTTAAAAATGTCTTTTGCATGGGAATGCAATTGTCAATTAATTATCTAGGTATTGAGGTGTGAAATTCGGGGCAATAATAAGTGTAAAAACCTAAGACATCAACTACTAAGTAGGTAAAAAATCAAAAAAAATGTAAAAAATTAGTATTAATACCTAATTTAAAAAATGGAGGAAGTGCTGAAACGCCTGTTTATAAAGGTGTATAATAGATTTATCTACCTTTGTTAAGAAATTAATAATTATTCAATAAATGTTCAGAAACAGTCAAAATAAGTATAAATACTTATTTTCGTGATCGCGGGTTGGTTTCTAATGAAAATCGAAATAAATAGGACAAATGATTTTGAGAGAATAGGCATAAAATAAAAAAGAGAACCTGTTTAAGATTCTCTTTTTTAAGTGCCCCGGATGGGACTTGAACCCATACGAGCATTACTGCTCACGGGATTTTAAGTCCCGCGTGTCTACCAATTCCACCACCAGGGCGTGGTTTGTTTT
>JAOARK010000308.1 GCA_025210575.1 Schleiferiaceae bacterium | reverse complement strand
TTAGAATCAATTCATACTTAAACTTTGAAATCGATACGCCCCGTTTATGTCCCCAGTCAATTGAAGAAGGTATACCCCGGGTTCCAGATTTAATTTCAAGCGATAAGCATCGTAGGCTTCAATATTTTTTTGAATCACTAGCCTGCCATTTAAGTCGTAAATACTTAAAGTAGCCTGCCAGTTCTTTTGGTCATTGGCATCAATAATCATATGGTCAACTACGGGATTGGGATACAATTTAAATGTTTCTTCTTGCGCTAGAAACTCTGGAGTTGAAAGACTAAAGGCCAGCATAAAATCCGGGAGACCATAACCCATTGAGTCGTTTGGTGTACTATATAAATGTGCAGACTGGCGTATGAAATTCGCGATTTCCTCGCTGTGTCTAGAAGGGTAAGCTTCTATTAAACATGCACCTAAACCTGCAATGATCGGTGAGGCAAACGAAGTTCCAAAATTGGCATTGAAATTTCCGGAAGCATCAATCAGCGTTGTTGGTGAACCTTGGGCCATAACATCAGGTTTTACACGTCCATCTACACTTGGGCCAATGCTAGAAAAACTAGCATATTCTGCTTGCCAACTTACCGCACCAACGGCTAAATCAGAGTCGCCATCTGCAGGAGCGGCAATATGAGGTAAAGGCGTGTCTCCTTCATTTCCTGCTCCAGCTACCATCAAAATTCCTTTACCAGCTGCGATATCTGCGGCTTTCGTGATCACCGTTGTATTTCCATCCATGTCATTGTAAGTGTAGCTATCTGCAGGATTGTCAAACCATCGGTAAGACAAAGAAGTGTTGATAACGTGAGCTCCAACGCTGTCAGCAAATTCAGCGGCCATTACCCAATGATCCATTTCCAGGGGAGTTTCCTGATAAATATTTTCTGTTGTAAACAGCCAATAGTTGGCATCTGGAGCAGTACCTACCAAAGTGTCTGGTAGGTTCGCAGCCATAATAGAAAGGACACTTGTGCCGTGACTATCCCAGCCTACAAATACGTTCGTGTCTTTTGTGATGTAATTATAGGTGCCCATTAGTCTATTGGAATTACGTAAGCTGTCAAAGGCAGTGCTTTGTAAAAACCCTTGGTATCCCGCATCAATTACGGCTATGGTAATTCCCGTTCCTGTGTAACCTTGCTCATGAAGTTGGTGGCCATTCAGCATTTCAATTTGGCCACGCGCATAACCATAATCTAAGGTGTCGATACCTGTAGTTGCCGTTAGGGTAGATCTATAGTTTTTAGGGATTTCAACCCTTTGAACAAATGGAAGAGAGGCAATCAATTCTGGTTGTGGATGACTAACATATACATAGTTTAACCATTTAGAATGTGCCAGGATCTCAGCTCCTAATTCTTGCAATCCAACCTTATATTCTGGTGCAATGGGTAAATCACTTTTATGTATTGGTATGTTTTGCAAGGCTCGTCTTTCAATGGCTTCTGTTGAAAGAAATTTTTTGGGGGTCTGTAGGAGTTCCACATTAGAACCTTTGTCCTTTAAATACACTCTGAATTCTGTATTCTTCTGTGCATGCAGGCTCATGGTTATCATGAGACCCAAGAGTATGATGTAATTCTTTTTCATAGTTGTTTTTCAATAATGTCCTTCTTTGTTACCTGCCATGTTTCTTCTTTGTATTCAATTTGTTTTCGGAAGCATTGCTGCCGATTACATATGCGTAGAGAAAAACGGGTGAATCAACGGGAAGGTTATCCTGTTTAATTTTAATAACGCTTTAAACGCTTTTTAGGTTGGTGAATTGTAAAGAATCTTCGATCGGATTCTGAGCTGAAAAGAAAACTCAACTTTCTGCTCCTTTTTCTAAAGCAACAGCCGCGATGATGTAATTTTTGAGTTTGTCTTCCTGTTTTAAGACTTGACTTACATGGGTAAAATGAATTTTTCTGTCGAGAAGGTTTTCGTCCATTTCTTGATTAAACAAGTTTTCCTGGTCTTCTAAAGATGATCCCTTCACAAAACCAAGCGAAGCATAACCATTAAAGGCGCCCAGAAAAAGTACATCATTGTTGTTGTAGGCATACCAAGGGTGGCTCCATTTTACTTTTTCCTCTAACCCACATTCTAAGATGATTCTTCTGAGCTCCTTTAGAATGTCTCCCCAAATACGTGCATTGCACTTTAGCGTACCACCTTTAGAGCATCGGCCGCAGCCTACCACCAAAAAAGAATCAACGTTAAATTCCATAGCAGAGAGATTGAATGTTCAATTCGGCAACTTGTACCTTGGATTAGCAATCTACTGTTTAATAATTTTTTGATAGTGGACCTGAAGATCATTGAGCTTTAAAGCCACAAAATACGTCCCAGCTGGAATGTGTTGTTCAGGTTTCCAAATGGCTTCATATTTCTCGGGAGCTAGATTTTTTTCATCCAACACCGCTACAATCGAACCTTGCATGTTGAAGATCTGAATGTTTACTTCAGCTGGTTGAAATATTCCATAGTTGATTTTGATCTCCTCCGTAAATGGATTGGGTGAAACTGTGTAGATAATCCCTTTTTCGGTATGCAATTCAGACATGCCTATGTTTCCCGCTCCATCAATAGCAATATCCCAAGTGCCTTCATACCTTCCCTGGGTATTCATGGCAATGGGGATGATTCTATGCGTGGCATCATAGGTGCCAGATGTTAAGGAAGCTGCAGCATCAGCAGGAATATCGGTGTCACCTTGAAAGTAAAGTTGGGTGATCAATGTTGGAAATCCAGGAGGTGTGATCTTAAAATGAATATGACTTGGGCGGTACATTGAGCCGTTTAAATATTTGCCAGGAAGAATAGTTTCGAACGTATAAAAGCCTTGCGCATTGGATTGTGTAATACCGCGAAGATTGAATCCAGTATTGTCGTAGGTGCCGGCATCATCGGCATGCCAAACATCAATAACGGTGTTAGGAATAACATTCGTGCAATCCAAGGTTTGAACAATACCACTGATGATCAGACGGGTGCCGGGTTCATTGGGTAACGCCAATTGATTGTTGATCATAGTAGGGGCATTTGCAGTATAAAATGGCCCTTGTCCGTAATAATCTAAAGTGGTGGGATTACAAGAAGCGGTTTGTTCTTCCTTCTGAAGCTCGGCAGCATTCCCAATTCTAGGTAAGACTCCCAGCCCCAAACTTGCAAATGCTGTGTTACGCAAAAAATGTCTCCGTGTATTGTTCTTTTCTTGCTCTTCCATGTTTTTATTTTCAGACAAGTTTCGATAAAAAGTTTTATGAAGCGGGATAAATATACTCTACTCTTCGCAGGCTTGTTTGGTAATTTAAGAGTAGCCTCGTGTTTAAACACTAGATGGTTTTAGCCTATCAATTCCCTTCACCATCAACCAAATTCCCACACCTAATTCAAATAGGGCGCCAGGGAAGAGCACGAACATCGCTTCTCGAGGTAGATCGGCAATAAGCACTTTGGCAATAGGATACAGAATTAAACTGGTGTAGGTGATCATGCCCCAAACCGACCAAGCTCTAGGAATGTATTTGGTTTTGAAGAAAAGATAAAAGGTAATGACTCCTGCAAAGCCCATGAAGATCCAACTGTACTCGTAGGCAGGTGTTCTTAAACCGGAAATTACGGCTATGACTGCCTGCAACTGATCTGGATCTAGCAATTGGGAGAAGTAAGTTCTATTGGCGAAAGCTAACATGGCAATGCTGATGACTACCGCCATTCCTCCTGTAATGATTTCGCATAATCGCAGGCAAAGTGAGGTAATTGACAATGGTTTGTGGACTGGTTTCAACACGAGGTAAAACGAAACGGAGGCCGTAACAACTGCTAAGAACATGATGGTTTCGAATACGATACCGAGACGAAAATGCAGCTCATTTTCAAAAAAGCCATTGGCTTGCCAGGCGTCTGGTTTAGACAATTTGCTGTTGAGCAAAAAGTTGTTGATCAGGCCAGCGAGGGTAAAGATTACATAAGAAAGTCCTGCTCTTTTAGCGTATTTGTGCTGAAGGTTAGTTACGGAAGTTTCGCTCATACTTTTATTTGCTTGAAAGAAAGACGGCTAAAGCTACACTTTAGTTACGAATGACTTCAAAACTGATGTGGACCCATTCCTATCAAGCTGAATTTCTGCTTGCGTTAATATTTCCATACAATGATCTTGTAATGATCTTTTCATATGCTTCTTTTCCTTGTGCATCGAGCGCGACTTTTTGAAGTGCGTATTGCTGGATAACCAATAACGGGAGCACGATTTTCTCGCGAATATGAATAGAACTTTTCGTGATGGGTTCCTCTTGCATGATGGTTTCATAGGTGCTCACTTCGAGCATCATTTCTTCGGCCAGCTTAAATTCATCATAAAGCAGTTGCCAGAAGTCACCAAAGGTGGCATCATGTTTCATATAGCTGGTCAGTTCAAAACGGCATTTGTAAACACTCGCCATGCTGTTTAATATAAGTGCCTTGAACAGGGGAGTGGTCTTGAACATGTGTTGTAATTCTTTCATGTGCCCTTGCTCTTTTAATGCTGATAGCGCATGACCGATGCCATAATAACCGGGTACGTATTGCTTTAGCTGACTCCAGGAACCTACAAAAGAGATTGCTCTAAGGTCGCTGAATTCCAATTTTTTCTTGTCGCCTCTTTTAGCCGGACGGCTTCCAATGTTGGCTTTGCCATAATATTTTAGAGTGCTCTTTTCTTCCAGATAGGGTAGAAAATTGGGGTGGCTTTTGAGCGCGTCATATTTATCGAAACTCAATTTCGCCATGTGTTCCATGAGCTCTCGTTCATGACCAACAATGTCGTTTTTACCTTGGTGCTTTTTCCTGTAGAGTGCAGCCGTGAGCAGTTGCTCCACATTGTGGGTAAATTGCTCGTGGGTTCCATAGGTGCTTGTTATGGTTTGCCCTTGAATAGTGAGTTGTATTTCGTTGTTGGCAATGTCATCGCTGTGTGCGGCATAGAAGCGATGCGATTTTCCACCGCCACGTGAAGGTGGCCCTCCTCGACCATCAAAGAAAATAGCTTTGATGCCGTTGCTTTGGCAGACTTTACTCAAGTTCTCTTTAGTCTTGAAGATGCTCCAATTCGATTTCAGGTAACCACCATCTTTGGTGCCATCCGAAAAACCCAACATAATGGTTTGCGTGCGGTTTCTGTTTTGTATATGCTCTTGATAGATCGGAATGTTGAACAACGTTTCCATCACTTGTTGTGAGTCCTTCATGCCCTTCATCGTTTCAAACAAGGGGACAATGTCGAAGTGAATGTCTTCGTAGTTATAACCATTCCAACGGAACAAAGCGAGAACAAAGAGCACGCTGAAGATATCTTCAGAGTTACTGATAATGTATCGGTTGCAACCTTCTTCGCCATTCAAAGACTGAATGGTGCTCAGTTGTTTTACATTTAAAAAGGTTTCGTTCAAGACCTCGTCCTCACTTTGGAAACCAACGGTTTTTATCGGAGCGTTTAACAAGATTTCAACCAATTCGTCATCCGATAATTCTGAAAGGCTTTTCTCAATGCGTTTGTTGTAGATCAAGATCTCTTCCACCAGTCGGTAATGCATACTGTGATCCTGACGGATATCCAGCGTGGCAAAATGATTTTTGAAAATGCTGACTTTATCAATGAGTTGTTCGATCTCTTCGGAATACAGTTCGTAGTATTCTTCATCCACGATGGACTTTATACTCGATAGTCGTTCCTGAATGTCTTGGTAGGCAATCGTTTTTTCAGGATGAAACATGCAATCGTACAAGTCATCTCTTAGGCCGGTCAGGATATCTTGGGTATTTCTAAAGGTGATCTTTTTGCTTAGCGACTTTACATCATTGTAATAGCATTTCATGAGTGTAGTACGCAATTCATCTGCCACCTGTCGGGTGATGGTGGAAGTCACAAATGGATTCCCGTCTCTATCGCCCCCAGGCCAAAAACCCAATTTTACGATGTTGGTATTGTTAAAAGTGGCATCGCCCAATTGCTGTTTGATGTGTGTATACATTCCTGCCACGCTGTTGTAATACACATTTCTCAAAAAGTAGATGATGTTCTTCGCTTCATCCAACGGAGTTGGTTTTCGGGCGTTGACCAAAGAGGTCAGCCCCAGTTGTTGTAGAGTCTTATCTACTTGTTCTATTTGGTCTGCTGTGATCAATTTTCGAAGTTCACTGATGATCTCGAGTACAGCAGGAGAATAGAATTGCGTAGGGTGAGCGGTAAAGACGATGCGAACAGAGAACGCTCGGAGAAAATCAGAAATCTCTTCGTAGTCTTTTTTGGTTTTGATCTGTTGTAAAAAATCAGAGAATCCCAAGTAGTCGCCTAAGTCTTGAATCTTGGTAAAGGCGGCATCTTCTACACTGTCGTACAAAACTATTTCGCGTTCTACGTATTGAATAACGCGCAGCATGAAATCCTGTTTTTCTTCCACCGTTTGCAGGTTGGTATTCTTTTCGAAAAACGCATCCATGATCTCTAAGGGCTCTTTGCCTTCCTTTAAACTTTCATCGCAGAAATGCGAGAGCAGGGGAATGAGCATGCCAATGTTCTTCACTTTTCGGTAAGGAAGATTGAGGAACAATGTGTTGTAGAGCTTGTACTTGTTGTTAACGGATTTCTCGAAGGCTTCGAGTCGTTTGTTAGAATACATAGGTGAAAATTGTAACGCGATTCTCTCCTATGCAAAGTACAAAGCAAAAGTGGTTTTCAATAGTTAAATATTGGTGAAGCCTTCAGACTTTAATATGAAAACACTCTTAGGGATGTATTTTCCGACAGTTCCCTAAATTCACTTCGTCCAACCCGCACAAATACAAGTTGATGAAAAAATTCTATGCCCTGCTGAATACCCTTGTGGTGTTGGCAGTTATTTATTGGAATTACTGGAGCAACACGGGCGGCTTGACCGGCAAGACAGTAGGGGAGTTGAGTGCGGAATATGCCAACTTGTTTACTCCAGCGGGCTATGCTTTTGCCATCTGGGGCATTATCTTTTTAGGTTTGGTCGTCTTTTCTGTCAACCAATTAGTGCTGGCCTTTAGAGGCGGCAAACATGACGAAAGCATTTTGCAAGTAGGGCCGTGGCTCATCTTCACCAATCTGGGCAATACTGCTTGGTTGTGGTTTTGGCTCACCGAACAAACCGGACTTTCAGTGGTGGTGATGCTG
>JAOARK010000307.1 GCA_025210575.1 Schleiferiaceae bacterium | reverse complement strand
TAGATTAACCGTTTTCATTGGTTAGGTTTGGTTGATGTAAGGCCTTAAAACGGAGAGTTTTGAGGCCTTGCTTATTTAAAGACTGAAATTTTAGATAAGCCCCTGACTTTTTCCCAACAGGTTACACATTCTAAAGAGCATGCGTGCACCCACGTTCGCATCCCATTCATCGTTGCCTGGAGCTACTTCATTTAAGTCCATCCCGATAAAAGTCCTACCGCTTTCTACAATCTTTTCCAAAAGGTAGCTGATCTGCTCAAACTCAAACCCACCCGGTACAGGTGTTCCGGTATTCGGGCAGAGTTTAGGATCCAGACCGTCAATATCAAAACTGAGGTAGACTTTTTGTTCAAGCGTATCAATGATGTCTTTTACCTGTTGTGCCCAAGTTGTGCCGTTAAATGTTTTATGTTTCAAGTCGCGATCAAAAAAAGTGTGAATACGCGGGTTGGTTTCCATCAACTCTGCTTCGGCTTCACAATAGTCACGAATACCCACCTGAGTCAGTTTGGCTGAAGTTTCTTCCAAGACATTGTACATGATGCTGGCATGCGAATGTTTGAAGTCTTCATAAGCGATGCGTAGATCGGCATGGGCATCGATCTGTAAAACACTGAAGTGTTTGTGTTTTTTCGCGAGGGCTTTGATGTAACCCAACGGAGTACTGTGGTCGCCTCCTAAAAGGACTACTTGTTTGCTTGCATTCAGGTAATGCGCACAAGTTTCTTCCACCCATTGGTTAAGTGCGACTGTATTGCGGTTAATAGAGTTCAGGGTAGACTGAAGCTTATCAGCCGACCCTTTTTCCAAGGCCGCGATGTATTTCTCGGCTTTAAGCCGAAGCTTGTCATTGCGGTATTTCCAAACCGATGAAACAGGCAGCATATGAACCCCTAATTTCCATGCATCCTTTACAAATGGATCGAAAAGATCGACTTGAAAAGAAGCTTCCAAGATGGCTTCTGGGCCATTCGCAGAACCTGCGCTATAACTAGAAGATACATCCCAAGGGACGGGCAAGATGATCACTTCGGCTTGCTCCTCGTTAAAAGGTAAGCCAAAAATGCCCTCATAAACAGCCACACCATTGGGGTCAAAATTTGCGATGATCTCTTGTTTATTCATAGTGCACCGTAATCGGTTTTTTGAATTTCATCCGTTCTCCAGCTGGATGCCAAAGCTCTACAAATATCAAATAACTCCCGCGTTTAATTCGCGTTCCTTGCTCATTTTCTGTATTCCAAATAATGGTTTCGCTTTGACCTATTGGAGTATTGTTCAAAACGGTCTTCTTCGGTCGCCCTATACCATCAAAAACAATAATGGTCGCTACCCAACCCGGTTTTTCCAAATCGAATTGAATGCCTAGAATATCATCCGAACCATCGTTATTCGGGGTAATCAGTTCGGCAGAGAGACTAACGCTACCAGAAGGGTTGAAGTTTCCCGTTTGTGAATTTTTTAAGGTGGGAGTGGCAAAACCAGAAGCAAATGAAGCGCTGTGCCAGTTGGTGCTTTCTTGTGTTGGCAATGCCAATGAAACGCGTTCCAAAGAAACATTTTCTGGGTCTGCGATTAAATCATGGTGCCAGTCTTGCTCATAGGTTAAACGGTCTAACCAGGTCAATGACGAAGTGCAAATGCCAATGCTGCCATTGTCATTGGGCATACTTGGTAGCTTACATTCAAAAACCCGGACACTGTCATGAAAGGAGTAATAATCCAATAATGCTTCTCGATCTTCGGTAAAAACCCAGAGCTCTCGAGGAGGAAGAAGGATAGAGTCCATGCTAAGCAACTCAACATTTTCAGGCTCATCGGTAAGTGGATTAAGATTCGCCAACCTTATGCTATTTAGAGAAAGGCAATAATCGCTTGCGTTGTAGACTTCTACAAAATCAGAGGTTTCACCTGAGGGGTCAAACAAAATTTCATTGAGCAAGAGTTTTTGAGGTTCTGGTTGAAGAGGAATTCCAAACTTTAGAGATTGTTTAGCTGATTGATGGCCAGAACAATTCTCGGCAAAATCTAAAGAGATGGAATACAGCTGACCGTCAACCATCGGATCTTGAAACCAAATGGAGTAGGCGTTTCCTGCACCCCCTGTTTCCATGACTCTCCCGATGGGCAAATCTGAAGTAAAGCTGATGCTCTTCGCATTCCCATGAAGATGGACAATGATCGAATTTGGATTGACATATTGAATGAACGCCATTGCAATGGGAGGGTCTTCAAAACTTGTGTTTAGAGAATTGGGTTTTCCCGGAGTTCCTCCGTTGAGGTCAATACTGCCATCCCATAATTGAGAAAGGTTACAAGCAACGCTTGGGTCTCGGTTTTCTAAACTCCAGCCACCATCGGCTTTGTTGGGGTTTGAATAGTTTGCTGTTGAGTAGGTCATTTCAGCTATTTGAGTTCCACTCGCATCGTTGAGGGTGATGGTTGTCCCGTTATTGGGCAAGAAGCCATTGAGCCAATCGACCTTTAGAAATGGCAGATTAAAGGAAGCAGCGCTGTCTGAAATGAGTAAATAGGAATGTGGATCTAACAAGCCATAGGGTAAGGTAATAGAAGTATTATCTGTTTGAAGCGTCCAGCCTTCTAAATCAATATTTTGGTTGGTGTTATTATAAAGCTCTAAGTATTCATATACTGGCAATTGTACAGAAGGCGTGGGGTCGAACATGATCTCGCTAAAATTCACATCTCCTTTTTGAGCCTTGTAATAAGAAAGAGATAAGTTGGTATCTGCCATAGCATGACCAAAAAGGTCTTGTACTTTTTCAATGTCGAGGCTATATGTGTTAGAATTAATAAAAGGAGAAGCGAAATATAGAAGCACCTTATCCCTCCGAAGCGAGTCAAAACTCGTCTGTGCTGGAAACCCGACCGAGGACAACAAATAATGGCTAGGGTTCAATGCGGTAGCACTATCCAAAGGTTCGGAAAATTCGATGGCAATGGAGTTTGAATCCTGGAAGGAGGCTTTTTGAATGAAGGGAAGATCATTGTCCTGATAGACGCTGCCATTCACTTCTACGAAATCCATCATGAACTTGTCTGAACGGGTCGAGGTATAGATACATTCCCAAGCGAAAATGCTGCTGGTTTTGATGTCAGCGTCTAGAGTTGTTCCTATAAGTTTATAGGTTCCAGCGGTATCAGCAAAGAGCGAAAATTGGCCGATGCTGTCACGTTCCACCTTTACCTTAATATTTAAAGGATTAGTGTCTAACCAATCATCCGTGCTTTGAAATAACAAGGTTGAAGTACCCCCTATTCGCTTGTAGAAGGCAATACGGTCTTGTGAATTACCACCGAGTTGTACGTAATAACCATTATTTAACAGAAGGTCGGCAACAATATATACCCGACTATAGTTGTTGGTAGATGGGTTGAAGAGGTATCGTATTTCAAATTCCCATGAACCTTCCCAAGCGGCAGTGGATGGTGTGTAGATTAATTTGCTACTTGAAACAGGGGGTGCACTTAGTCGCAACAAACTGTCATTGGTGACCTGAAAATCCGAAGTGTCGCCATGCCATGTTGGGTTTGACGACAAGTCAAGGTCACCAAAACGATCTTGCCACACGGTTTGAGAATTAACACAAGTGAACAAAAACGTACAAACGGTTAATAAAAATAAATGAAGGGAAATCTTCACGCTTAGGTTGTTGTACATTTGTGCCCTAGAAAAGTAAGCAAAAAATGAAAGTAGCTGTAGTGGGAGCCACCGGAATGGTTGGGCAAGTGATGTTGAGATTGTTGGAAGAGCGCAGTTTTCCGGTAACAGAATTGATTCCTGTTGCTTCTGAACGTTCGGTAGGAAAGCAGATCAAATTCAATAATCAAGAGTATTCTGTATTAGGATTACAAACAGCGGTAGACCTACAGCCAGACATTGCGTTATTTTCTGCAGGCGGATCTACTTCTTTAGAGTGGGCACCCAAATTTGCCGAAGTGGGTACAACAGTAGTAGATAACTCTTCTGCCTGGAGAATGCACCCTGATCATAAATTGGTTGTTCCAGAGATCAATGCCAACGAATTAACAGAAGACGATAAGATCATTGCCAACCCTAATTGTTCTACCATTCAATTGGTTATGGCGTTAAACCCACTACATCAAGCCTATGGTGTAAACCGCGTAATTGTTTCTACCTACCAATCTATTTCAGGTACTGGAGTAAAAGCGGTACAACAGATGGAGAATGAACGCAGCGGTAAAACAGGTGAAATGGCCTATCCCTATGCCATTGACAAGAACTGCTTGCCACATTGCGATGTCTTTTTAGACAACGATTACACCAAAGAGGAAATGAAGTTGCACAATGAAACGAAAAAGATCTTAAATGACGATTCGGTTCAAGTGGTGGCGACTGCGGTTCGTGTACCTGTTCAAGGGGGGCATTCTGAAAGTGTGAATGTGCAATTGAATAAAACGGCAACAGTTGGTGACATCAAGAAAATGATGCATGAAACAGAGGGGTTGACCTTGAAAGACAACCCAGAAATGAATGTGTATCCAATGCCACTTTACAGCGAAAGCAAAGACGATGTTTTTGTGGGACGTATCCGCGAAGATTTCACGCAGCCAAATACATTCAACATGTGGATTGTTGCAGACAACTTAAGAAAGGGCGCAGCAACGAATGCAATTCAAATTGCAGAGTATTTAGTGGAGAAAGGCTTGCTTAAGCAGAACGCTGTAGAAGCTTAATTCACACTCCATAAATAGGCAATTGATACCCCCACATTATAATACCAATCTTGGTATACCGAGGTGGCGGGATAAAATCCAGCTAGGTTTTGGTCGTATTTAACTCCGTAAGAAATTCGGCCTCCATTCCCCGAGTTTTGCTGAAAACCGGTTTCTAAGAGAACACCTGGGATGAACTGTTGTCCGTTGTCTTGTATTCTTTTCGTATGGTTTTTATAGCCCTCAGAATTTACACAGTAGGCGGCCACATAATTTACAGCACATCCAAGGCCAACAAACCAATGATTCGGTTTGCTTGAATTGAAAAGGTATCGTACAGTTAAAGGAATTTGAATGGAGTAATAATGATGTTGAGCTGATATATTTCCAGTGGGCTTTTCGTCAATGGGTATTACAAATCCATAAAAGTCGTCAATGAAGTCAGGAAAAGTCAGACTTTCATAATCTACTACGTACTTCTCTCCTTTGATGTGCAGGTTTACTCCAGACATGATTTGCCAGGATAGGGAAAGATCATAACCATATTGAAAACCAATACCTCCAGTAAAAATTGGTTTATAGAATTGGTTTACTTCTTTGGTGCCTTCGTTTAATGAAAGATAATGACCTAGTCCGGCATCAATATGGGCACCCGCGAAATGTTGGGCGCTTACAAAACAAGAACTTACTAAGGCAAAAAGGAGGGCAAGCTTTTTCATGGGCGATGATTTGTTGCAATATTAACGCAGAAGTTTCAACTCTATTGAGGGGGTTGATTGTGTTAACATTTTGCAAAAGTTAAAGTCAATCCGTAAGGAGAAAAGCTACTTTTACATCTATTCGGCAGAACGATAAATTCACCGAAAATGAAAAAGATAGGATTGTTAACCCTTGCCATAGCGCTCAGCACTTTCGGGTTTTCTAAAAATGAACAGATGAACGAAACAGCAACAAAGACAGAACGCGCCATTTTTGCCTCAGGGTGTTTTTGGGGCACAGAGTATTTTTTACAAAAAGTAGATGGGGTAATTTCCACTACTGTGGGCTACATTGGTGGACATGTAGATAACCCGACATACCGAGAGGTTTGTGCAAAAAACACAGGGCATTATGAAGCCGTTGAGGTGGTTTTTGATCCATCCAAGGTAAGTTACGAAGAGGTTGCCAGAGTATTCTTTGAAACACATGATCCAACGCAAGTTAATGGTCAAGGACCGGATATCGGACCGCAATACCGATCAGCGATATTCTATACCAGCCCGGCACAAAAAGAGACGGGTGAAAAACTGATCAAGTTGTTAGAAGACAAAGGGATGAAAATCGCTACCGAAATGAAAGAGGCTACTACTTTCTGGACAGCAGAAGATTATCATCAAGATTACTATGATCATAAGGGAAGCACACCTTATTGCCATGGTTACCGAAAATTATTTTAAGAATAATACTACAGAATTAATCCGGCTAGAGGCCGGATTTTTTTATGTCCAAAACTTTAACACAATTCGTTCAAGTTTTTTTTAGTCCTCCAGTTATAAATTTTACAATCTCAAAACCAGCCAGTTGCTATCAATAATTAAGTGTTTAATTTCTCACAAAAACCTACGTGTAGTTAAAAATAGAACAATACACATTGTGTGGTGTTAGGAAAAGGCTTTTATTCGCGACCCTTTTATAAAAACTAAAATGATGAGAAGACTATTACACTACGCCTTCACGGCCGTGGCTATGGTTGCTTTTGCTCAAAATGTAAATGCACAGTGTGGCCCTCAAAACATTCCTGTATCACAGGACTTCTCCTCTTGGCCCCTAGCATGTTGGAATGACAGTTTAGGAACCGAAACCGTTCAAGACGGAGGAGGATATGCAGAATTCAATTATTGGAGCTGGAGCTCTGGAAAAACAGGAATTCTAAGATCGGATACTATTGTTGTTACATCTGATGCACGCGTAAAATTCAAGTGGTCTAAAAAGTTGTATTCAGCAACTTCTGCAGATGCTTTGACGCTAAGAATGCGCAATGTGAACTCAGCAACTTGGGACACCATTTGGCACAGATCTGGAACAGCATTCCAATCTAATGATGGCGCGTCAAACACCTCTCCCGGTTCTTTTGCTCAAGAAATTATTGCTTTGAACACAAGCTACACCGGAGATAGCGTAGAATTTGAATTTTACGGATACTCAGGTTACGGTAGTGATGCATGGGTAGATGACTTTTTAGTAGAAGCGCTTCCTTTGTGTCCTGAGCCATTGGCACTAGGTGCGAAGAGCATCACATCTAGCTCAGCTACACTATTCTGGCAATCTAACGGTACTGCTTTTAATGTAGAATATGGTCCTGTTGGATTTATTCAAGGGACAGGTACTTCAGTTACTGCAAGTGCTGATTCTGTTGTGATCAACAACTTGGCATCTAACTCTTGTTTTGATTATTACGTTCAAACCGATTGTGCACCAAACAATGGTACATCAATTTGGTCAGGACCATTCACGTTCTGCACTTTGTGTAGCGCAATTTCTACTCCTATTGTAGAGAACTTTGATGGAGCTACACCAGGTT
>JAOARK010000306.1 GCA_025210575.1 Schleiferiaceae bacterium | reverse complement strand
TGGGAATGGGTTTGTAGCCGTCTGTCCATTGTTGTCTGCATTTACACCTGATGGTGCACCTGGAGGTGAAGATGCATTGTAATTATCGTAGTCATCTAATAATCCATCACCATCGGTATCGGTTCCAGATGCATCTGCGGTTACGCCACTTTCAACTTGATCAGTTACGCCATCTCCATCTGAATCATTGTCTAGATAATCTGGTATGGCATCAGGATTAAATGCCGCAATGTTATTCTCGTCAGTATTTATTGGAGAAGACGATAGCTTATTGCCACCATCAAAATCAGAATCAAAGGCATCATCAACACCATCGCTGTCGGCATCGTTGCCTGTTGGCGCTTTGTAAGCTGCTGTGCCTTGACCTTCAATAACGTCTGCTATTCCATCATTATCACTATCAACATCTAGTCTGTTGGGAACAAGATCAGTATCAGTATCGGTATCCGTTAAAGGTGTTCCGCTTTCTGTTGCACTTGCATCTGCACTACCATCATCAAAAACGCTTGACCAACCATTTCCATTAGCGTCTACCATACTAGATGCATCTCCAGGCGTAGGGTAATCAACTTGTCCATCACCATTGGCGTCTACGCCACCGGCTTCAACAATATCAGGGATGCCATCGTTATCGCTGTCTGCATCTTGGAAATCTGGAATGCCGTCTCCGTCTGTATCTACTGGAACGTTAAATGCCAATAATACATTTGTTCCTCCACCTTGTTCTAAGAAGGAAATATCAAAGCTGGTTGCAAAATCGTCAGATTCCCAAAACAGGTTACCAGAACTAGCTGCGGTACCTCCAGTTGTTATGCCATCATCTCTTTTTATTACATAGTTATTACTTGAATTCACTGGACTAAATCCACTATTTAATGCTCCACTATTTGTGAACTGGAACGTTTTTCCATCATTAGATGTGAACCCACGCTCAGGATCGGTAGTTAAGGTTTGAAAATTACTTCTACCCATTCTTGGCCTTAATTGCAAGGGGTAAGTGCTTCTTATAATGTATCTAGGGTTTGCACCTGTTCTAACATTTAGTTGATTTGCGTTACTTGCGTTAACATAAGCATCGATATGCTCAATTTCAACCGTCCCTGAAGGTAAACCTAAAATTGCACTCACATCTACCGTGCCGTCAGCAGGCTCATCTCCAGGACTTGCTCCTGGGAATAATTCAGGTGCATTGATATTAAATTGTGTGAAATTATACTCATCTTCATCTAAGATACCATCATTGTCGTCATCTAAGTCATTTGCGTCAGTAATCCCATCGCCATCTAAATCATTTACCAAATCGAAGTTAAATTCTCTCCAGTTGGGTTCATCTCCTGGATCATCAGTATCTGGAAAGCTTGCTGCCGTTTGTACACCATTAGCACTATTAGAACCTGTGACCGGTGGAGATGTTGCATCAAACAAGTCAAAGTTGTCATCTAAACCGTCACCATCAGTATCTGTACCTGCGGCAAAGGTGTTTGCAGAACCATCCGTTGGGTTGTCTGTGTCATAGCCTTCAACATGGTCTGAGCGACCATCCCCATCACTGTCTAGAGATAAGTAATCCGGATTACCTGCTCCGTCTGTGTTTGTTGGTGTAACGCCTGTTCCACCGTTGTCAGGGTCGTATGCATTGTCTATACCATCATTATCAGTATCGGTACCGGTTGGAGCCACATATCCAGCACTTGTTTGGCCTTCAATATTATCAACAATACCATCAGCATCAGAATCGATGTCTAAACGGTTGTTAAAACCATCACCATCAGTATCTGCATCTGCTAAAGGAGTTCCGCTTTCGGTAGCTTGTCCAGTACTTCCATCATCAAAAACACTAGACCAGCCATTCATATTGCCATCAACCATGCTGGTCGGGTCGCCCAATGTTGGATAATCTACCTCGCCATCATTATTACCGTCTGTTCCACCTGCTTCTACAATATCAGGTATTCCATCACCATCACTATCTAAATCCAAATAATCTGGGTTGCCATCACCATCTGTATCAACAGGTACTCTAATAACTATATTGTAATTAGAACCTGACCCATTGGCAAAATAGGTAAGATCAAAACTTGTAGAAACTTCAGAGCAAACCCAAAATGCATTCTCTTCATTAACTGACAAGTTATTTGGTGGTGCCGGAGGAACCCCAATAGCTGCTAAGGTGTAGGTGCTTCCAACATTGGTATGCGAGTAGATTGCAGGGTCACTAATGGTACCGTCAAAACTGTAGGTTTTGCCGTCATTAGAGATAATTCCTCGGTCATCATTCTGGTTGTTAAAAGAGGGGCCCATACGCGGTCTAAGCTGCAATGGGTATGAACTTGAAATTGTTATTTGAGAAGTCTCCGCTGGATCCAAATTGAATATGCCGTTTGAGCCTTGCGTTGCCTCTACTGTTGCGCTGTTTGTTATTGTTATGAATGCTGTTCCCGCTGGAAGTCCAAGTCTCGCGCTCATGTCGTATGTTCCACCTTGGTTATCTATACCTGGATCACCAAAGTTTGCTGGAATTGTAAGTCCAAGGGAAAAAGGGTGAACATTAATATTGTTCGTGAAATTGTATTCATCCACATCAAGAATTCCATCATTGTCATCATCTAAATCATCAGCGTCAATAATGCCATCGCCATCACTGTCTAGAGAGGCATTATAGTTGGCCGGTAGGGTAAAAGCAAAAGTCACATTTGTCAACTCTTCTCCTCCAGCCCCATCATTCACAGAGAATACCATGTTGTCTGGATTTGCTGGATTATTTGATGACGTATAGGTGATTTCACCTGTGTTTATATCACGCTGAGTAAAGCTGTCGCCAAGCGACAACGGTTGACCTGATCTGTTGATCGTTCCAGATTGAGGTAGTTGAGTTAGTTCGTAAGAAATAGAACCTTCACTTTTTACAGGGTCAGTAAACTCCAAATTAGATTGGGTTATTGTTTCTGTGGTTTGGTTCATTGACAGCGGAGTATTTGCCTCTTGAGTAAGTGCGCTGTTGGCCGCAAAAGTTGAATAGTAATTGGTTAAAAATGAACAAGTACTTATGTTGGTGCTACCTCCGCACTCATTAGATACAACACCGCTCGGTATCCATGAAGGGGTTTCAATAGATTGACTCCATGTGCCGAAATCGGTTAAAAGGTTTTGTGCAAGAGCTGTGTTGCTTGCGTATAGGTTGGTCGATTCTCCAATATCACTATCAAGGTTATATAATTCAGGAGGTGTATTCGTTGAAAACATGCTCCCCTGTGTGAAGCGAACCTTATTTGTTCCATCAGAAACAACGCCTCCACCAACGCCTTTTCTCCAGTAAAGTCTACTGTGAATGGCAGTGCCACTTATAGCTGCCGCAACAAGGTCTTTTCCTTCAAGATCAAAATATTCGTTATCTGTTAAGTCTCCACCTGCTGCTTTTATAAATGTTGGCAAAAGGTCTGTTGAAATGACTTGATGGTTATAAGTTCCGCCTACAGGCACCATATTTTTCCAGGTCATGAAAAACGGCACGCGAATACCACCTTCATAACTACTGCCTTTACCACTTCTTAATAGGCCATTGCTTCCGGCATCTTGTACTACACCACCATTGTCGCTCAAGAAAACGAAAAGTGTGTTGTCATATTCATTCAAGTTTTTTAGGTGGTCAACAATGCGCTTTATATTATCATCCACATTTTTTAAGAGGCCATAGTAATTTCTGTCTACATCATCAATTCCCGAAACAGGGTCAAAAAGCGCCTTGTCTGCGGGCTTGGCCGTATATGGACCGTGAGGCGCTGTATACGACATGAATGCCAAAAACGGTTTGTTTGCACCAATTTGGGTACTCATAAACACCAAAGCCTCATCTGTAAGCAAGTCGGTTACAAAGAAGTTGTTGTTGGTGGGCTCTTCTAAGACGCCATCACGTTGTAACTGCTTATCCGTATCTGTGGTGGTTTGATCATAAGGTCTTGATCCACCTAAAAGGCCGTAGAAAAAGTCAAAGCCTCTATTATTGGGATGGTGTTGGGTTTGTGCACCGAAACCCAAGTGCCACTTTCCAAACAGTGCCGTTTCATAGCCTAATTCTTGCATGAAATCTCCCATGGTTGGAACATTGGGATCTAAACCTATATCAGCGAGCGTATGGCCAGGTGCGGCTGAACTGGCATCAACATTTGATGCAATGTTGTACGTAAACCCTAGTTTATTTTGGTTTTGACCAGTCATTATTCCTGCTCTGGAAGGTGCGCAAAGACCAGCAGAAACATAACCTTGAGAAAATACCATGCCTTCTGAGGCAAGTAGATCTATGTTTGGTGAAATTGCAATTGTGGACCCTTGGAATCCAAAATCATCATACCCGGCATCATCAACTAAAATGACAACAATGTTCGGTTGTGTACCCGAGGTTGCAGGAAGAGATGATAATTTAGATAAGCCTGTTTCAGTGTTATTGGCATAAACGGAAGAAGGCACAAACAAAAATGCATTCTCATCATTTGTAATTCCAGTGCCAGTACTTGATCTTGGTGCTAAATTTCTAGAACCTTCTGCATAAGTACATAGGCTTAAAAGCATCACAAGTGATGCTAAAGCAACTTTTTTCATTTGGCAATTTTTTTGATATAAAGTATTGCAATTAAGATATTTCTGCTTATTCCCACAAACAAATCATGCGTTTTCAGTACTTTGTACCTAGTAGACTTACTTCTTTTTTTTGATTTTCAGCTAGTTAGCTTTGAGTTATTTATACATATTTAGCATACAGGTGTGAACAAATCAATAAATCGAATGGCTTTAAACGATAAAAAATCGGACTAAAAAAAAAGAATTCAAGCAAAGAAGATATCCAATGCTCATTTTTTTTAAAGCATTGTATAACAGCTATTATGAATATTATAAGAATTAAATTTTATTGGACTTCAGCCGCTGTTTAAACTTGTTTAACTCCAAATTATATATTTTATATAAGTATTTTCCTACAGGCTGCCTCGTGATCACCTTACTTTCGTCTAGCATTTGATTCAAAAACTGCCCATTTTTACATTTAGCAATTTCTTTTCGCAACGGATTTATGCGTAGCGGGTTATGAAACAACTTATGGTAATGCAGGCTCACCACCTCTGTGAGAGAAGAGATAAAATGATCTGGATTCTTTAGATCAAAAGCATATTTAGCAGGAACGTTATACTCCTTTCCAGGTGAAGTAACCTTTAAACTCAATTGAGCGACAGTAGCAGCAAATACAGATTGTTCAATAAAATAATGGCCTTGTAGAGGAATAATTTTCTGCCTCTTTATCTTTTCAAAATTCTCTAACCAGGCACTGTACAAACCATTGGATCGATGAGAAATAATATGGCCCGTATTGTAATATTCTAAGATTCGTGTGTTTTGGTACGCAGTACGCACGAATCGAAATCCTTCTACTCCCAACTCCTTGTAAATAGAATGCCAGTACAAGGCATTTTTACCATCAAGGTCTTCTACTCCAATATTCTTTTGCACAACCGGTGTAAGAAATACTTCTCCGGGCTCTACCTCTAAAAAACGCTTTGGTTCCCTTAAAAAAAGCATGTCACTGTCCAAGAAAATAATGACATCAGCTTTGCTTCTGTTTTCATGATACGCACATGCCAAGGGCTTATTGGCCAATGGGTAATCCAAGTAATTTTTGTTAAGCTCTATATCAAAATGCTCAACATTATTTTGAGCAAAAAAAGAACGCGTTTCTTCAGATATTGAATTTGCCTTTCGTGGCTGATAGCTATAAATCGGAAGATCTTTTAAATCACCACCGAATGTTCGTAAAGATTGTACCAGCAGCTTGGACATATTCTCCAATTTACCTCCTTCTGTATTGATAACGATCTCTACGCTCTTCACATCTATAATTTAGGTGCTAAAGTAAGACTCAATGATTTTCACTTTGAAATATTGGGTAAACAAAAAAGGAAGTGCGAGATTTAACCCGACACCCCCTTTCATGGAAATTTTAAAGCTATAATGTATTCGTTGTAATCCATTGACAATATAAAATTCCTTTTAAAATCAACGCCCTAATTCAGCGGTTTTATTGGTCGTACAGATTACCTTAGGATTTTATTCTCAATTCTATCTTTTGGTTAAAAGATTAAAGAAATAATGTAAAACATAGATTATTTCCCACAAGTAAACATTTGAATCATCGAACCAATTCGAATAGAGTGATAAAACTTCTTCTGCAAAAATCAGATTAATGACGTAGTAGATTACATACAGATGAAAAGAAAGATATTTTCAAACTCTCAGAATTAAGACCTCATTGATTGAAAAAAACGTCAATTTTCGGAATGACTGAATATGTTTTTGAAGCATAGATCCAAGTACATTTGGATGAACACATTACTCTTCAACCAGTCCAAAAAACTCCATATTATCTAAATCTAATTGTTTCTTGATTCTCTTATTCCATTTTGTTAATGAAGTGCGGTCTTTGGCCCTTTCAACTTCCTTCACATATTTACGAGAATCTGCTTCAGCCCGAGTGACACAATCTTCATACAAAAGTTTGAAATCCTCTTTTTTTCCTTTTCCCAAATCCTTAACTAACCTCCTTTTTTCAATTTCATAGAGATCAAAAAACATGTTCACGAATGCATCACCTTCCTTAGAATCTGGGTAATGAAAAAAACTGAGATAAGGA
>JAOARK010000305.1 GCA_025210575.1 Schleiferiaceae bacterium | reverse complement strand
TGTAATGGTTGGGTTCTCCATATTTCCTCCAACCAACAGTTTGAGGTCTATGCTTGCCCCGCTTGTCAATTTAAGCAACTCTAATTCTGGAGGTAGATTCATTTTAGAGATATCCACTTTTGTCGTTAACTCATAGTTCAATTCCTGTTCAAGGTTGTGAATGCCTGAAAAGGTAAATTGCTGGTTGCCGAGTTTTAACTTTATGGGTTTTACTCTTAACGTTCCATCGTTAATTTCAAAACTTAGGTTAGGTTCATCAAACTTCACCTTTGTAAGGTCATCTCCTTTAAAAAAGCGATTTACTTCTTTTAGAATGTTTGAAGAATAAGAGAGTCCTTTTGTATTCAAATTTCCACTGCCTGATATTGAACTTAGAACAGGCATCATGTCTTCTCCAATTTGAGTGCTTAAATTCAAGCCTGCATTCATATTGCCAACAATGTTCTTGGCAATGGGCAGGTAGGCAGAAACCATACTGAGGTTTAATGCAGAAACCATAGGCAAGCTTCCAATAGTAAAATTCAGATCTGTTTGAGGTAATTCTTCTCTTGTGTCATAGTTACCCGATAACCCGAAAGTACCGCCTTCAAACCCCATGCTCAAGGGATTGAGATACACCACACCTTCTTTAACCTGTGCAACACCCTGAACGTCATTAAAGGTAAGGTCGTCATAAAGCAACTCCTGAACACTTACTTGCATATCAAAGTCCAGATTCTCAGGAACGCGAATAACTTCATAGACATATTCTTCATCATTTTCAGATGTAGAATCACTTGCTGGGTCTACACTATCACCAATAAACTCATTCAGGTCAATCTTTTTAGAGTTCATTGAGAATGACCCTTTTAGTGGGGCATCAGATAAATACCATGAAAAGGCATTGGTGACTTCTCCTTGTGCTTGATAATCGGAGTGTAGCGTTTTGGCTTCGAGATAAGGTAAATTAAACTTATTAGGTGCTAATTCGACTTTCATTCGTTTTACAGTAACGGGCAGATTGTAATCTGCATAGATGTAATGGAAGTCATTCAGTTGAATAACACCTTCTGCTTTTACCTTGCCCAAGTTGTTGTTTTCAAAATCGCTTTGCCTTCCTGCAAAAAGGGCATGTGCAATAATTTGCCCTTCTAAAGGCTCATCCATGGGTATGATCGAGTTCCATTTCTGGAGATTAATCTCACCTTCAAATGCTCCGTCTACAAGGGGATTGGTCATTGGGTCTTTAATTTGGAGGCGAGCTTCAAATGGGTCATCAGCTGCTTCAAAATAGAGCTTCTTTAAATCGATTTCTACATTATTAGATGGTCCCCCTGGGTGGTCGATTTTTAAATCTAAGCCTACTTTCTCTAGAGAGGCTGGTAGGTCGGAGTATGCGAAAGAACCATTGTCTACATTCAGTGCAATATTAAAACTTGGCAATTCGTCACTTGTTTCAATATATTGACCAATAACGGAACCAGCTACATCAAATTTCCCAGAAGCCTTGATGCCTGCCATGTCACTTTTATACACCGCGGGAATAAGTGACATTAGATTCTTAAAAGTGCTTTCAACCGACTGAAAGGAAATATCCATGTCATATCCATTCTCCATCATTTTCAGGTTACCTTGAAACTGAAGAATTAGGTTGTTGAGATCAACATGATTTTCTCCCAAAGCAATATGACTATCCTCAAAATAGTAAGACATGTCAAAATCGGAACTGCCGTGTACTTGGTTAAGGTAGGTGATGCCCTCCAGGGCAATGGTCATTGCATCCCAAACAGTGGAGGTTTTTAGATCTACCAATTCATCACTGAAATTACCGCTGAGGTCATGGTTTAAATTATGCACTTCAAAATGCATGTTCGAAGAACGATCATCATATACCAAATTCAAACGTTGAATGCCAAAATGCTTGAGTTTTAAATTGAAGGCTTCACTTTCTGATTCTTGATTGGCATCAATAGGCTCTTCTTCAGAAGGCTTCACTATGTCATAATTGGCTATCCCATTTCTTAATACTTTGACCTGTACACTTGGATCAAAGATTTCAATGGCATCCACCTGATAGGTATTTCCAGAAATTGCACTGAAGAGATCAATTTCAACATTGATCTTTCCGATCTGGAAGAGATCGGTGCCTTCGAAGGGTTCAGAACCTGTGTACTTTAAATTTTTTAATTCTAAACTGAGGTTCGGAAAATCAGAGATCAGACTGAGGTCAAAATCTTCGATGACCAATTCACCTTTAAGGGAGTTGTTGGCTTCCTGTCGGATGAGTTCAAAAATCTTATCCTTTAAAAAGTAAGGTGCGATCAATATGATCAAGAATAAAAAGAGAAGAACGATACCGGTAATTTTCAGGAAGCGTTTCATGCTGACTAGTTAAGGTTAATCGCGTCTGGTGAAGAATTTTCGTCTATAACCATTGAGTTAGACCAGCGGTCGTGCCATCCTGTAGGTTCACTCCCTAAAAATGAAAACTGCTCAAAAGGAACAACTCTACTGAAAGAACGTTTAACAATGTCGCTCATATCCATGTATAGGCCATTACTAGAAACAGCCCTTGTCTTTGTTATGAACTTACCAATTGTTTTGCCTTTCATACTTGATTCGCAAATGATGTAATAAAGCGCAATAATGAAGGAATTAAAGAGGTAATCTAACAGATAGTATCGGCCAAAAAAGTACAGGTTTAATGACTCAAGAACGAAGATCACAAGTTCAAGTAATAGGTAGGCAGATACACCATCTATTAAATAATTTGCAAATCGTTTTCCTTTGCTGGCATGAACCAAGTTGAGTTCTTTCTGATATAACTCGTTGTCTAGTGCAATGTTTTCCATAATAGGGTATTGTCAATTTTTAGTCTTCTATATACGTCTTGATGCTGGTTACAATGGCTTCGGCAAATTGCTTTTGGTAATCTTCAGAGGTGAGCACTTGTAGGTCGGTTGGGTTGCTCATAAAACCTAATTCGACAATTACTGCAGGGCATTTTGCCTTGTTCGTTACAAAGTGACTGCCACTTTTCGTTGATTTATGAGGTATTGGCGTATTTAGATTGACCAATTCTTTTTCAAGATCGGCTGCAAATTTTTTTGATTCTACAATGTAATTGCCAGTATTTGGATAGAATATTTGAAATCCATTTAGTTCCTCGTCTGAATAATTATCGCAGTGAACAGAAATTAATAAATCAGCTTTTTTGTCTTGAGCGATATTCGTGCGGTCGTGAAGTTCTAAAAAGCTATCGTCTTTGCGTGTGTAAATAATCTCAATGCCTTTCTTCTTTTTTACATTCTTAAGTGCCAAGGCAATTTGAAGGTTCACATCAGATTCATTGATTCCCTGGGCATTGTTTCCAGGATCCTTACCACCATGACCGGCATCCACGACCACTGTAATCTTTCCTTTTTTCTTGTCTAAAGGAATTGTAGTAAATGCAGAAAGAATGAGCGCTGCTAGAGCAAAAGAAAATAGTCTTTTCATAGAAATTGTAGTTTATGTTTAAGGAACGATATTTAATTGAAGGTATTTCTTGCGACCAAAAGTCAGGTGATAAAGTTGGTATAAAAAGATGGGAACTACAATGATACCGAGCCAATACAATTGAACATCCCAAACAAAGGATGCGATGAAATAAACTAACGCACAAAAAAGTGCTAATGGCACCATCCATTTGGCCATTTTAAAACTACTCAGCTCTAGCTTTACTTTGTCATTTTCTTTCAAGTCTAGTGAAAGGGTAGGGCTGTAGCACCAATCGATCTTGCCGTAAATCTCATGTTTTCCTTCGGCTAATTCTAATGCTTTACTGCCACCATTTGGAATTGAGATGTGTTTTTCACCATCAACATATATGGCAATATTTCTGGCGTTGTTGGCGTACTCACTACTTCGATGAATGTAAACTTTTGGCATGTCGCTAGAATTAGGTTAGATCATTGCTAAGGTCACTAAAAATAGAATAAAACGGTAGGTGAGTAAAACAGGAAAGATCAGGATTGTCATAAAAAAGGTCTTCGTCAAGGTCAATCCTACAGATTGTCCATAAAAACGCTTCAATGCGGGATAGAGATAGAGACCTATTAGCGTCAATAATATCAGAGAAAAAACATTGCCATTATAATCAGGTCCAGAAGCATATCCGGTAAATTTATAGACCATTAGGTATGTGAATTCCACAATGAATGGAAGAGCGAGAAAAATACCGAACAATATGAATGACATAAAGCTTAAGGAAAAGGTAAGATGATCTGAGTAATAGCGCTTTCTAGAAGGGTACAAAATAACCAGACAAAAAGAGAGCAATACCACAAAAAGAATCAAGAACAATTTAGAATTGCTAGCCACACTAATATCAAACAATTTTGTGAGCTGCTCAAGAGAAATATCGTCATTGGCAATTTTTGCATTCGTAATTTGAGTTGCCAAGTTTTTGTATTTCTGGTAATGCATATGACTATAAAGTCCTGTGGAGAATGCATCGGTATCAGAAATAAAAAAGAACAAAAAGTTGGCTAAAAAATACAATGCCAGGGGTTTAGTATACAGGCTTCTCTGCCCTTTGATATAAGCGAGTGGCAAAAAGCCCGGTTTTCTGAACAACAGCCAAAATGATTTGAGAAACTTACTGTCTGCAGAGAATAGCGTATTTACAAATTGACCCAGATAATGACTAATCCTGCGGTCTTCATTCGATATAACTTTCTCTCCACAATGATTGCAGTACTTTCCTTCAAACTTATTATGGCAACTTACACAGGTATGCATCGATCACATTCTGCTACGAGTTTACTAAAATTAGTGCATACTCAATCAGTGATCACCATAATCTGCACTGTCGAGTTTACCTCTAAAGAGCCAGAATTGCATGGTGAAGTAGATAGCGACCAATAATGCACCAATTATAAACCATTGAAGACCAATATTTAATCCATATTCTTCGGTGGATGTGTTAAAGGCATCCAAGGCAGGGTGAATGGCGTTCGAAGACCGAATGAAATTTGGGAACAACGTAGAAACAACGGTAGAGATCCCGAAAAAGATTAAGGCACTTGAAAATAAAAACCCGGTTGAATCCTTTTGAAAATGTTTGGCGCGGAATAGCATGATCCAACAACTTAAAAGGCCAACAGGAAAAATAAGCATCCAAGGGTGTTGGGTAAAATTGTCGAATGCACTCGGATGAATCTGGATATAGAAATACAGAGAACTAAATGCGGTTAACCCGATTAATGCATTCACGTTTGGCACCAAAGCTTTTAACCTTGTATTTAATGAGGAGTTGGTTTTGAATATGATCCAATTAGAGCCGTGCATAAACAAGACTAATGCTCCTTTAATTCCGAAGAGCAAAGTAAAAGCGTCAATTGCTCCCAAGTCATTTCCATTAAATGGATTGAAAGAAGAACTCCAAAAGGGAAGAAAGAAATAGTGACCTTCTAATAGAGAAGTACTGTCTGTTACATCACCAAAGTTTACCCCCCGCATACAATTCGCTAAGGCAACACCAAAAAATAAGGCAAGTAACATGCTTGAAATACCAAAGGCTTTATCCCATACATTTTGCCAAAGACTGTTTTTAAATTGATTGCGCAGCTCTAAACCGATGGCTCTGAAAATGAGCAGCCACAAAATGAGCATAAGTGGCAAGTAGAATCCGCTAAAAGCGGAAGCGTATAAAGTGGGGAAAGCAAAGAACATTACTCCTCCTGCCGCAATGAGCCAAACCTCATTGGCATCCCAAAAAGGACCAATGGACTTAACAATAGCCTGTTTGTCTTTTTCCTTTTTCGCAAAGAATAAATGCACCATTCCAGCACCAAAATCGAAGCCATCGAGAATGATAAATGCGATTAGCATTAAGACCAAAACGATATACCAGAATAATTCCATGCTAGTGATTTTGAGGGTTAGGTCCTTTATAAACGATCTTACCTACGAGCAATACAAAAAGCAACCCCAGTAAAAGGTATAGCCCCACAAACCCTAAAAGCGTGAACAGTGCATTTCCGCTTGAAACATTTGGAGAGGCTCCCATTGCTGTAGGCATGAGACCATAAACCAACCAAGGCTGTCGCCCCAATTCGGCTGTGTACCAACCTGCAATGTTGGCAATGTAGGGAAAGGGCACAGCCAGCAAAAGCGACCATAATAGCCAACGCATTTTGTTCAACTTTTTCCGATAAAGGAAAAATGCAGACAAACACATCATCCCGATAAAGATGGTGCCTAACCCGACCATAATGTGATAGCCATAATATAAACCCGGAATATTCGTGGGCCAGAGTTCTTCATCAAATTCTTCTAGCCCTAGAACTTGAGCATCCCAATTTTGATAGGTAAGAAAACTCAAGAAATTAGGAACGGCAATTTTGTTGTGGAGCTCTCGGGTCTTCATGTTCGGCTGACCTATTAACACAATCTCTGCTCCACCTTCACTGGTTTCGAACAAGCCTTCCATGGCTGCAAATGTGATAGGCTGATATTTAACTACGTTTTTCGCATTCAGGTCGCCCGTAGGAAAGGCCACAAGAATGGTAGAGATAACACCTGCAATTACCCCAACTTTTAAAAAGAGCTTGCCGTATTCTGAATGTCTTTTAAGCAGCAGGTAAATAGCTCCAGTTCCAGCCATGACAAACGAGGCGGTTACTAAACTTGCCATTTGGTTATGCAAATACGAGGGCAGCAACCAAGGGTTAGTGAATAAGGCTGAAAAATTGGTGAGCACGAACTTTCCATTATCTACAATTTCGAATCCTACGGGGTGTTGCATCCATGCATTGGTTGCCAGAATAAACCAACCGCTTGCCCAGGACCCTAAAAACACAAGAAACCCTGAGAGAAAATGAAGTCTTTGCCCAATAAGTTTTTCTCCGAAAAGGAAGAGCCCTAAAAAAGATGATTCAAGGAAGAATGAAAACATGCCTTCCATCGCTAGAGTTTGTCCAACAATACTTCCGGTCAATTCAGAAAATTTGGCCCAGTTTGTACCGAATTGAAACTCCATTGGTATACCCGTAACCACACCCATAGCAAAATTGAGTGCAAAGATCTTCATCCAAAAGCGTGCAGCGTTGTTGTAGATTTCTTTCCCCGTTCGCAAAAAGGCACCTTTGAAAAGAACAATGAGCAGCGATAAGCCCATGGTCAATTGCGGGAATAAATAGTGGAAGGTGATGGTGAAGGCAAATTGAATGCGATCGTAAAAGATCATGTCTTCCATAAAGCCACTTTTTTCTCTAAGATTTTGGTGGAGTAAAGGTAGCGGCTATGCCAGGAAAACAAGCATAAAATGTGAGAAATATGAGACAAAATCGTAGGCTCGAAAATGTTTGAATCAAGTCACTTCAATTTGAAATAAAGTGCATGCAGCGGGATTAGAACCAATCCCAGAACTACACCGAATACAAACCCAATTGCTGGCATTCCGATCAAGGCACCAAAGGCGAGGACAGTGCCGTAACTCAATCCCGGTGTTTCATTAGAAGAGATCAATTCTAAAGATACTAAGGTGTCAATTATTAATCCTCCAAAAGAATAGAGAACACCCAATGAAAGTCCAACGGTTGCGCAAATCAATGCTGAACGTTGAAGGATCCAAAATTGTTTTGTTTGAAAAACTGCTTTCATTCTTATTAACCTACAAGATAATTGAAATTAAATTGAGCTTAGTTGAAACTTGAATTGAAATGAAAGGAAGAAAGATCAAGCTAACTTTGTAAACCCTCCTCCAATTTTACGTTCAACATCGGCTTTAGAGCTAAATATCCAGACCCCGGCATGACCTGTACCCATGGGAGACATGGTTTTATCACTAATGAAGAAACCACTTTCTAATTCAATAAGGCATTTATCCCATTCCCTTCGAATAGCTGTGAAGCCACTGTAGTAATGGTAAACACCAATGATCTTTTGCCCTATAATTTGTGGATTTTGGTTTGGAGTTCCAAAATTATCTACAAATATGCTTTTCAGGTCTTCGGGAAGTTCCTCTTCAACCCAAACATGTTCACTTTGTGAGTATGGGATTTCAATGGCCTCTCCTTCATCTAAGATGAGATAGTTGAATGATTCCTCTAAAGGTATGCTACCCTCATACTCTACTTTTTTGATCGCAATTTGAATGTCGGTAATTTGTCTTCCGATAAGAGCTTCAATATTCACAGCTTAAAAATTATCGATTATTCTGCAGGAGCTGAAAAATACCATTTCTCATTTTTTTCACTGATTAACACCATGCCGAATTCATTAAAGTTTTTCAACTTCCAGGCATATTCAAAGTCCTCAGCAGAACAAGTCAATCTTTGGGTTTTTGCTTCAAATTTCCAATTTCCATGTTTAGGCAGTTTGGGTATGGTTGATTCAAATTGCCCATCCTTTTGCAATGCCAAGTAAAACCCATTTTCCATGTTTTCCGTTCGGCTATTCTTGTCATTTTCTTGATAGAGGAAATACCATTGACCAAATAGTTGTGCTTTCTCGAAGGTAGTTGTTTGGTCTTGACTAAACATTAGATTGGGGGCAAACAAAAAGCTACACAACAACAGGATTGAGAAGTATTTCATAGATCCAAATGATTTGTAATTCATGCGGTTAATTGACTTTAGTTTTTTGTTGCTCTCACCGAAGGTTGATGTCGAATGAATCAATGGGCACAATCGGCTTGCACTTTTTTGTTTTTCCACTGGATCCAATACTCTTGCAACCCTTCAGGGGTGGTTTTCAGGTTGCTAATATCTAACGACTCTCCTTTCATCAGAGCACTTTGTAATTGTTTTTTTCGTGCCGACAGTGCGGGAGAGTGATCCCAGCCTCCAACATGGTCAAATGAAGTGAAGGCATCACATTTTTGTTGTACGCGCTTAAAAGGGATGTTCAATTCGTAGACCACTGTTCCCGATCCCATTCCTTTTGTAGACATTATAATTTTTGAGAAATCTACTATTGAATACAACCCCTTTTTGTAGAGCACTTTCAATTGGTCTCCCACCATTCCAGACATTTCATTGGAGAATTGATGTGCTACATCCGATCCATTAATAAACTCGGCTCCACTATAGGAACCAGCACAACCTTTTTCGTTGCAAACGATTGGAGAGCCCACGTTCTTTTCTGTTAGGGTTGGGCTTTCTGCTGGGGCACAACCCAAACAGCCCAAAATGATCAAAGCGCTCAGCGTTTCTTTCATGAACATCATTTTCACAAACGTATTAGCTATCATCAATGGTTTAATAAGCAAGATTCATATTCGTTGTTGTGCATCGCTTTTAGCCTAAACTCTTTCTCATTACATAATAATTGTTATGCTCTTTATGCATTATAAAATCCATTCTTTTATATAGTTCCAGTGGCCCTTTGAAATTTCCTTCACTGGTTAATTCCCCTTTTCTTGGGTATGCTTCAACATAGTCATATTGTTGAGCTGTGCTATCCTCAATAATTTTTTCAAGAATCTTTTGAGCAATACCTAGTCTTCGGTAATCGGGGTGAACCAGGAAGCAGACAATCGAACAAACTACATCATCCGGGTTATCCACCAAATCAAAGTCTCTTAGTAATCGTTGGTAATTTGATCGGTTGTTTGCATTGCACCATGCAATAGGCTCATCATTATCAAAAACCAAATAGCCTGCAAACTTGTTCTCGTCAATAAGATTTGCAACAAAAGGCCGACTGATTTCTCGAGTGCAGGATTCAGCATCCCCAAGAAAGTGATAGTCGCAGCAATAACATTTTGATCTATCTGGATTTTCTTCGAATACCATATGGTCGAAGAAGTTCAGATAATCATTTTTTAAAGCTTTGCTTAATGGCCTTATGTCATAGTTCATTCTGATTAGGTTTTAATTGATCCTTTCGTCT
>JAOARK010000304.1 GCA_025210575.1 Schleiferiaceae bacterium | reverse complement strand
GCTGAATGTCGCCGGTTCGAACCCGGTCTCCCGCTCTTTTTTAAAGCCGGTGTAGCTCAGGGGTAGAGCGTTTCCTTGGTAAGGAAGAGGTCACGGGTTCAAATCCCGTCATTGGCTCTTTTTAGAGTTTAAAAAAATTGAACACTAATATTATTATATAACTAAGATTAAATTTTAAATCATGGCAAAGGAAACTTATGATCGTTCGAAACCGCATTTAAATGTAGGTACTATTGGTCACGTAGATCACGGTAAAACTACTTTAACTGCTGCAATTACAAAAGTATTAGCAGATGCTGGTTATTCTGAAGCGAGCGCTTTTGATCAAATTGATAACGCACCTGAAGAAAAAGAAAGAGGTATTACAATTAACTCTTCTCACGTTGAGTACGCTACAGCAAATCGTCACTATGCACACGTTGACTGTCCAGGTCACGCCGATTATGTAAAGAACATGGTAACTGGTGCTGCGCAAATGGATGGAGCTATCTTAGTAGTTGCTGCTACAGATGGTCCAATGCCACAAACTCGTGAGCATATCTTGTTAGGTCGTCAGGTAGGTATTCCACGTATCGTTGTATTCATGAACAAAGTGGATATGGTTGATGATGAAGAATTACTAGAGCTTGTAGAAATGGAGATTAGAGATCTTTTATCTTTCTACGAGTATGACGGAGACAACGCTCCTGTAATTGCTGGTTCTGCACTTGGTGCTCTTAACGGAGAAGGTAAGTGGGTAGAAAAAGTAATGGAATTAATGGCAGCTGTTGATGATTACATCGAAGAGCCAGAAAGAGATGTGAACAAAGATTTCTTGATGCCAATCGAAGATGTATTCTCTATTACAGGTCGTGGTACTGTTGCTACTGGTCGTATCGAGACTGGTGTTGCTAATACAGGAGACGCTGTAGATATCATCGGTTTCGGTGATGAGAAATTAACTTCTACTATTACTGGTGTTGAGATGTTCCGTAAGATTCTTGACAGAGGTGAAGCTGGAGATAACGTAGGTATCTTGTTAAGAGGTATTGAAAAGACTGATATCAAAAGAGGTATGGTTATCGCTAAGCCTGCTTCTATCACTCCTCACACAGTATTCAAAGCTGAGGTTTATATCTTGAAGAAAGAAGAAGGTGGTCGTCACACTCCTTTCCATAACAAATACCGTCCTCAGTTCTACTTAAGAACGCTTGACGTAACTGGTGAGATTGTATTACCAGAAGGTGTAGAAATGGTTATGCCTGGTGATAACTTAACAATCAACGTTAACTTGATTACTCCAGTAGCTATCAACAAAGGTCTACGTTTCGCTATCCGCGAAGGTGGTAGAACAGTTGGTGCTGGTCAGGTAACTGAGATCGTAGAGTAAAATAAGTTCCGTAAGGAATAAACATATTGGTGTTCTGCTCTCTAGCTAGGGAGCGGAACGCCTTTTTTAACAAACGGGTGTAGCTCAGTCGGTAGAGCAGTGGTCTCCAAAACCAAAGGTCGCGAGTTCGAATCTTGCCACCCGTGCAAACAGAGTGCAGAGAATGGAAAATATTAAGAGTTATTTAAAAGATACGTATGTTGAGTTTACTGAGAAAACAACTTGGCCTACGTTTTCTGACCTGCAAAAGAGCACTGTGCTTGTTGCAGTATCGACTATCATTTTTGCATTGATTATTTTCTTGATGGATAAAGGATTGAGCCTTGTTCTAGAAAACGTATACAAACTATTTGCATAATTTATTCTTATGAGTGAGTCTGGTAAAAAATGGTACGTTGTTAGAGCGGTAAGCGGTCAAGAGAATAAGGTAAAGGCTTATATCGAGAACGAACTTATTCGCTTAGGATTGTCTGATCTTATTGGACAATTGCTGGTACCTACCGAAAAGGTATTCCAAATAAGAAATGGCAAAAAGGTAAGTAAAGAAAGAAATTACTACCCAGGATATATTATGGTAGAGACTGCCTTAACAGGTGAAGTTGTACATGCTATAAAGAGTGTTCCTGGTGTTATTGGATTCTTAGGAGAGGTTAAAGGAGGAGATCCTGTGCCTTTAAGAACTTCTGAGGTAAACAGAATGTTGGGTAAAGTTGACGAATTAGCAGAAACTGAAGAGCAATTCAACGTTCCGTTTATTGTTGGAGAAACAGTAAAAGTTATTGATGGCCCATTTAACGGATTTAATGGAACCATTGAAAAAATTATTGAAGATAAGCGTAAGCTTGAAGTAATGGTGAAGATTTTTGGAAGAAGAACACCATTAGAATTAAGCTTTATGCAAGTTGAAAAAGAATAATAACCTGTTGTGAGCGGGTATTATATATATGCAACAAGTTAAGCTTCCACATAACTTGTTTATGGTTGAATATTTTGTTCAAACAAATTAGAAAATGGCAAAAGAGGTAAGTAAAATTGTAAAGCTTCAGGTACGTGGTGGCGCTGCCAACCCTTCACCTCCAGTAGGACCTGCATTAGGTTCTGCCGGTGTGAACATCATGGAGTTTTGCAAGCAGTTTAATGCACGTACCCAAGATAAGCAAGGAAAAGTTCTTCCGGTTGAGATTAAGGTATACAAAGACAAATCTTTTGACTTTGTTATCAAAACTCCTCCGGCTGCTGTTCAGTTAATGGAAGCAGCTAAACTAAAGAAGGCTTCTTCTGAACCTAACCGCTCTAAAGTGGCTAAGATTTCTTGGGACCAAGTTCGTGCAATTGCCGAAGATAAGATGCCAGATTTGAATTGCTTTACTGTAGAATCTGCCATGAAAATGGTTGCCGGTACTGCGCGCAGTATGGGTATCACGGTTTCTGGAAAAGCACCTTTTTAACTTAAAATTAGTTTAGACGAATGGCAAAACTGACAAAAAGACAAAAAGAGGCTGCTGCAAAGATTGAAAAGGGTAGAGTATATTCATTGAATGATGCAGCATCTTTGGTAAAAGAAGTGAACTACACAAAATTTGACGCAAGTATTGACCTTGCTGTTAGATTAGGTGTTGATCCGCGTAAAGCTAACCAAATGGTTAGAGGCGTTGTTACCTTACCACACGGTACTGGTAAAGACGTTAAAGTACTTGCTTTAGTTACTCCTGATAAAGAGGCAGAAGCTAAAGAAGCTGGTGCAGACTACGTAGGATTAGACGAGTATATTAATAAGATCAAAGGCGGATGGACTGACGTTGACGTTATCATCACTATGCCAAGTGTTATGGGTAAAATTGGACCTTTAGGACGTGTTCTTGGGCCAAGAGGATTGATGCCTAACCCTAAGACTGGTACAGTAACTATGGACGTTGCTAAAGCGGTTAAGGAAGTTAAAGCTGGTAAGATCGATTTTAAAGTAGATCGTTACGGAATCATCCATGCGGCTATTGGTAAAGCATCTTTCGATGCTGATAAGATTAAAGAAAATGCTGAAGAATTATTGAGCACTTTGATCAAATTGAAGCCAACGGCAGCTAAAGGTACTTATGTGAAGAGTGTTTACATGAGTAGCACAATGAGTCCTAGTATAGCGGTAGACACTAAATCTGTATAACGGTTAATATTATTTAGAAATGACTAAAGAACAAAAGAACCGCGAGATTGAAGAAATCACCAGTCTACTGGAATCTACAAATACAGTATATATCGCAGATATTGCTGGATTAAATGCTGCTGATACTTCAAGTTTAAGAAGACTTTGTCACCAACGTGACGTAAGCCTTTCTGTAGTAAAGAACACTTTACTTAGAAAAGCGATGGAGCGTTCTGAAAAGGACTTCGAAGAGCTTTATGATGTATTAAAAGGCAATACAAGCGTAATGGTGGCTGAGGCCGGTAACGCGCCTGCAAAATTGATTAAAGAATTCAGAAAGAAATCTGAAAAACCAATTTTAAAAGGTGCTTACATAGACGAGTCTGTTTACGTAGGTGATGATCAAGTTGACATGTTGAGCTCTATTAAATCTAAAGAAGAGCTTATCGGAGACGTTATCACATTACTACAGTCTCCAGCCAAGAATGTTATTTCTGCACTTCAGAGTGGAGGAAGCACTATTGCTGGTCTTGTAAAAACATTAGAAGAGAGAGGTTAATCTCTCGGGTAATTAAATTTTAAGAAAAACAATTTTATTAAATTCAATTAAGATGGCTGATATCAAGGAACTTGGAGAAGCACTAGTAAATTTAACTGTAAAAGAAGTTAACGAACTAGCTAACTATTTAAAAGAAGAGCATGGAATCGAGCCAGCTGCTGCTGCAGTTGCTGTTGCTGGTCCTGCTGCCGGTGGTGACGAAGGTGGTGCAGAAGAAAAGTCAGAGTTTGACGTAATTCTTAAAGCACCAGGAGGGTCTAAATTAGCAGTTGTTAAATTGGTTAAAGAAATGACTGGTTTAGGACTTAAAGATGCTAAAGAAATAGTTGACAGCGCTCCTAAAGCTGTTAAAGAAGGAGTAGCTAAAGATGAAGCAGAAGCTTTAAAAACTCAATTAGAGGAAGCTGGTGCTGAAGTAGAGCTTAAGTAAGCCTACTCATCTTAACTTTTTAAGGTTTAGGTCGTTAGGAATTATCCTATTGGCCTAAACCCTTTTGTGTATAATAAATTAAGTAAATCGATGGCAAATTCTTCAGCAATGGGAGAGCGTATTAATTTCGCTTCAATAACCAACACCGCACAATACCCGGATTTTTTAAATATCCAGCTGCAATCCTTTCAAGAATTTTTTCAGGTAGACACCAAGCCAGAAGACAGACTAGAAGAAGGTCTTTATGGTGTTTTCTCTGACAACTTCCCAATTACAGACGCCAGAGGGCAATTTGTATTGGAATTTTTGGACTACTTCATCGAGCCTGCAAGATACTCTGAAACAGAGTGTATTGAAAGAGGTTTGACCTATAGTGTTCCAGTTAAAACAAGACTTAAATTATACTGTACCGATCCAGAACACGAAGATTTCGAAACAATCGTTCAGGATGTTTATTTAGGTACAATTCCTTATATGACTCCACGTGGTACTTTCATCATCAACGGTGCTGAAAGAGTAGTGGTTTCTCAATTACACCGTTCACCTGGTGTATTCTTAGGTCAGAGCTACCATGCCAATGGTACAAAGCTTTATTCTGCTCGTATTATTCCTTTTAAAGGATCATGGATAGAATTCGCTACTGACATCAACAGTGTGATGTATGCTTACATCGATAGAAAGAAAAAGTTACCTGTAACCACTTTGTTCCGCGCCATCGGATACGAAAGGGATAAGGATATCTTAGAAATATTTGACTTAGCTGAAGAGGTTAAAGTTTCTAAGGCTGCGCTTAAGCGTATTATGGGTAGAAAATTAGCCGCTCGTGTATTGAAAACATGGATCGAAGATTTCGTGGATGAAGATACTGGAGAGGTAGTGTCTATTGAGCGTAACGAAGTGATCTTAGATCGTGACACGATTCTAGAGAAAGATCACATGGAAGATATTTTAGATGCTGAAGTAGCTACTGTTCTTCTTCATAGAGAAGACATTGCGTCTTCTGAGTATTCTATTATCTACAACACATTACAAAAAGACCCTACCAACTCTGAGAAAGAAGCGGTAGAGCACGTTTACCGTCAGCTGCGTAATGCAGAACCGCCTGATGAGGAAACTGCAAGAGGAATCATTGATAAGTTGTTCTTCTCTGAGCAACGTTATAACCTTGGTTCTGTAGGTCGTTATAGACTGAATAAAAAGTTAGAGTTGGATATCGATGAAGAAATCCAAATCTTAACTAAGCAAGATATTATCAGTATCATCAAGTACTTGATTGAGTTGATTAACTCTAAGGCTGAGATTGATGATATTGACCACTTAAGTAACAGACGAGTACGTACAGTTGGTGAGCAAATGGCTAACCAATTTGGTGTAGGTCTTTCTAGAATGGCTCGTACTATTCGTGAAAGAATGAACGTTCGTGACAACGAGGTATTTACTCCTCTAGACTTGATCAACGCGAAGACTCTTTCTTCTGTGATTAACTCTTTCTTTGGAACGAATCAGTTGTCTCAGTTTATGGATCAAACGAATCCACTTTCTGAGGTTACTCACAAACGTAGAATGTCAGCTTTAGGGCCAGGAGGTCTTTCTCGAGAAAGAGCTGGTTTCGAGGTTCGAGATGTTCACTACACGCATTACGGTCGTCTTTGTCCTATTGAAACGCCTGAAGGACCAAACATTGGTTTGATTTCTTCTTTGTGTGTATATGCGAAAGTGAATTCAATGGGCTTTATCGAAACTCCTTACAGAAAGGTAGTTGAAGGTAAAGTTGCTTTAAATGAAGAACCAGTTTACTTAAGTGCTGAAGAAGAAGAAGCAATGGTAATCGCACAAGCGAATGCCCCGGTAAATGAAAGTGGAGACTTTGAGAGCAACAAAGTGAAGGCGAGAGAGGAAGGTGACTTCCCAGTAATTGAGCCAGACAAGTTGAACTACATGGACGTATCTCCAAACCAGATTGCATCTATTTCGGCATCGTTAATTCCATTCTTGGAGCATGATGATGCGAACCGTGCATTGATGGGATCGAACATGATGCGTCAGGCAGTTCCATTGTTAAGACCACAGGCACCTGTTGTCGGCACAGGTCTTGAGCAGCAAGTTGCGAAAGATTCTAGAGTATTGATTAACGCTGAAGGTGAAGGTACTGTTGAGTATGTTGATTCAAAAGAGATTCACATTCGTTACGATAGAACGGCTGAAGAGGAGTTAGTAAGCTTTGACACGGATTTGAAGATCTATAAGTTGACTAAATTCCGTAAAACGAACCAAGGTACCACAGTAAACTTGAAGCCAATTGTAAGAAAAGGTGATAGAGTTTCTTTAGGTCAGGTTCTTTGTGAAGGTTATGCAACTGAGAACGGAGAATTGGCATTGGGTAGAAACCTTGTTGTAGCGTTTATGCCTTGGAAAGGATACAACTTCGAGGATGCTATCGTGATTAACCAGAAAGTGGTAAGAGAAGATATTTTTACTTCTCTTCACATTGACGAGTATTCTTTAGAAGTAAGAGATACTAAATTGGGTCAGGAAGAACTTACTGCTGATATTCCTAACGTTTCTGAAGAGGCTACTAAAGACTTGGATGAAAACGGAATGATCCGTGTAGGTGCTGAAGTAGGGCCTGGTGATATTTTGATCGGTAAGATTACTCCTAAAGGAGAATCTGATCCTTCTCCAGAAGAAAAACTTTTACGTGCCATCTTTGGTGACAAAGCCGGTGATGTAAAAGATGCTTCATTGAAAGCTTCTCCATCTTTAAGTGGAGTTGTAATTGACAAGAAATTATTCGCTCGTTCTGTAAAAGACAGAAGACAAAGAGCTAAGGATAAAGAAGATTTAGAAATCCTAGAAAGTGGATTTGCTGCTGAAGCTGAAAAGCTTCGTTCAAGACTACTTGAAAAAGTAGCCACAATTGTTCAAGGTAGAACGAGTCAAGGTGTGAAAAACGACTTGAATGAAGTTGTTATTCCTAAAGGAACGAAGTTCACTTTGAAAATGTTGAACAGCATTGAAGACTTCTCTAGAATTTCTGGTAACAACTGGACTACCGATGCTGGTAAGAATGAGTTGATCCAAACTTTGATCCATAACTATAAGATTAAAGTGAGCGACTTGGCAGGTATGAACAGACGTAAGAAATTCAACATTTCTGTAGGTGATGAGCTACCAGCAGGAATCGTGAAACTTGCAAAAGTTTACATCGCTAAGAAGCGTAAGCTTAAAGTAGGTGATAAGATGGCGGGTCGTCACGGTAACAAAGGTATTGTTGCTAAGATTGTTCGTGATGAGGATATGCCATTCTTAGAAGACGGAACTCCAGTTGATATCGTATTGAATCCATTGGGTGTACCTTCTCGTATGAACATTGGACAGATTTATGAAACAGTGCTAGGATGGGCTGGTATCAAGTTGGGTAGAAAATTTGCTACGCCAATTTTCGATGGTGCTTCTCTTGACGATATTTCTAAGTACATTGCTGATGCAGGTCTTCCAGAATTCGGTCATACGCAGTTGAATGATGGAGGTACTGGAGACAAGTTTAAGCAAAGAGCTACAGTAGGTGTTATCTACATGCTTAAGCTAGGCCACATGGTAGATGATAAAATGCACGCTCGTTCTATCGGACCATACTCTCTTATTACACAACAGCCATTGGGTGGTAAAGCTCAATTTGGAGGTCAGCGTTTTGGAGAGATGGAAGTATGGGCACTGGAGGCATTTGGTGCATCTAACATCTTAAGAGAAATTTTGACCGTTAAATCGGATGATGTAATTGGTCGTGCTAAGACATACGAATCTATAGTAAAAGGAGAGCGTATGCCTGAACCTGGAATCCCAGAATCGTTTAACGTATTGTTACACGAATTGAAAGGATTAGGGTTGAAAATTACTATGGATTAAGAATTAGTAGGTTAAACTACACAAACAAAATTTTAGAAAATGGCATTTAATAAAAACGAAAAAGCTTCTAACAGTGGTTTCTCTAAAATCACCATCAGCTTGTCTTCTCCAGAGAATATCTTAGAAAGTTCATTTGGTGAAGTGTTAAAGCCTGAGACCATTAACTATCGTACACACAAGCCAGAGCGTGACGGTCTGTTTTGTGAGCGTATTTTTGGTCCTGTAAAGGATTACGAATGTGCTTGTGGTAAATACAAGCGTATTAGATATAAGGGTATTGTTTGCGACCGTTGTGGTGTTGAAGTAACCGAAAAGAAAGTACGTAGAGATCGTATCGGTCACATCAGTTTAGTTGTACCTGTGGTACACATTTGGTACTTCCGTTCTTTACCTAACAAAATTGGTTACTTATTAGGTCTTCCTTCTAAGAAGTTAGACATGATTATTTACTATGAGCGCTATGTTGTAATTAATGCAGGTGGTGCAGTAGATAACGAGGGTAACCCGTTAGAATACCTTCAGTACTTAACTGAAGAAGAGTACTTAGATGCACTAGAAAGATTACCAGTTGAGAACCAATATTTAGAGGATAATGATCCAAACAAATTCATCGCTAAGATGGGTGGAGAAGCGATCATTAGCTTACTACAAAGATTGGATCTTGATGAGTTGTCATTCTCTCTAAGACATAAAGCCAACACTGAAACTTCTCAGCAAAGAAAGCAAGAGGCCTTAAAGCGTCTTCAAGTAGTTGAGTCTTTAAGAGATGCAAACTCAAGAATAGAGAACAACCCAGAGTGGATGGTTGTGAAGGTGGTGCCAATTATCCCACCAGAATTACGTCCATTGGTGCCTCTAGATGGTGGTCGTTTCGCAACTTCTGATTTGAATGACCTTTACCGTAGAGTAATTATCCGTAACAACCGTTTGAAGCGTTTGTTAGAGATCAAAGCTCCTGAAGTAATCTTACGTAACGAAAAGCGTATGCTTCAAGAATCTGTTGACTCATTATTCGATAACACTAGAAAATCTAGTGCTGTGAAGACAGAGGCAAACAGACCATTGAAATCTCTTTCTGATAGCTTAAAAGGTAAGCAAGGACGTTTCCGTCAAAACTTGTTGGGTAAACGTGTTGATTATTCTGCTCGTTCGGTAATTGTTGTTGGACCAGAATTGAAATTACACGAATGTGGTCTTCCAAAAGGAATGGCCGCTGAGCTTTTCAAGCCTTTTATTATTCGTAAATTGATTGAGCGCGGTATTGTTAAAACCGTAAAATCAGCGAAGAAAATTATAGATAGAAGAGACCCAGTTGTTTGGGATATTCTAGAAAACGTGATGAAAGGACACCCTGTGTTACTTAACCGTGCTCCAACTCTGCACCGTTTAGGTATTCAGGCGTTTCAGCCAAAATTGATCGAAGGTAAAGCGATCCAGCTTCATCCATTGGTATGTACAGCGTTTAACGCGGATTTCGATGGTGACCAGATGGCGGTTCACTTACCATTAGGACCTCCAGCTATACTAGAGGCTCAGATCTTAATGTTGGCTTCTCACAACATCTTGAACCCAGCTAACGCTGCTCCTATTACAGTACCTTCTCAGGATATGGTATTGGGTCTTTATTATATGACAAAGGCCAGAAAGAATACGAAAGAGCATCCTGTAAAAGGTGAAGGTTTGACTTTCTACTCTGATGAAGAAGTAAACATTGCTTACAACGAAGGTAGAGTTGACTTGAACGCTGTTATCAAGGTAAGAGCTAAGGTTAAAGAAGAAGGAGAGCTTAAGAATAAGATCATTGAAACTACTGTTGGTAGAGTGTTGTTTAACACAGTTGTACCAGAGCAAGTTGGTTTTATTGATGAGCTATTAACTAAGAAAGCACTTCGTGAGATTATTGCAGACATCTTAAGAGATACAGATGTTCCTACAACTGCGAAGTTCTTAGATGATATGAAGGGATTAGGATATATGAACGCCTTTAAAGGAGGTCTTTCATTCTCTATCGGAGATATCCGTATTCCAGATCAAAAAGTAGACTTGATTAATTCAGCGCAAGAAGAAGTTGAAGGTATTTTCAATAACTATAACATGGGATTGATTACCAACAACGAGCGTTACAATCAGGTTATTGATGTGTGGACGAAAAAGAACGCACAGCTTACTCATGCTGCCATGTCTGACTTGATTAATGACAGACAAGGATTTAACCCGATTTATATGATGCTTGACTCTGGTGCGAGGGGTTCGAAAGAACAGATTCGTCAGCTGTCTGGTATGCGTGGTCTGATGGCCAAGCCGCAAAAATCTGGTTCTGCAGGAGGTGAGATTATTGAAAACCCGATTATCTCTAACTTTAAAGAAGGTCTTTCAATTCTTGAGTACTTTATTTCTACACACGGTGCACGTAAAGGTCTTGCAGATACCGCTTTGAAAACAGCGGATGCGGGTTACCTAACGCGTAGATTGGTAGATGTGGCTCAAGATGTTGTTGTAAACGAAGAAGATTGTGGTACCCTTAGAGGTGTTGAAGTTTCTGCGTTGAAAAACAACGATGATGTTGTTGAGACTTTAGAAGAAAGAATTATTGGTCGTGTGTCATTGCACGATGTTGTAGATCCTATTTCTGGAGAAGTTTATGTTGAAGCTGGTGGTTTGATCACAGAAGAGATCGCTGCAAGCATTGAAGTATCTCCAATTGAAATGGTAGAGGTAAGATCTCCATTAACATGTGAAGCAAAACGTGGTATTTGTGGTAAGTGTTATGGAAGAAACTTATCATCAGCCAAAATGGTTCAAAGAGGAGAGTCTGTTGGTGTAATTGCCGCACAGTCTATTGGAGAACCAGGTACACAGCTTACACTACGTACATTCCACGTGGGTGGTACTGCAGGTAACGCTGCTGTTGATAGTCGCTTAACTGCTAAGTTTAACGGTATTGTTGACTTGGATGACGTTAGAACGGTAATGGGTGAGGACCTTGAAGGGAACAAAGCTGAGATCGTTATTGGTCGTACAGGTGAGGTTAAGATCGTTGACGAGAAGACTGGAATTCAGGTAATGTCTAGTAACGTGCCTTATGGTTCTAGCTTGGTTGTTAAGAACGGACAGAAAATTAAGAAAGACGAAGTTATTTGTAGCTGGGACCCTTATAATGCTGTAATTATCTCAGAATTCCCAGGTAAGATTGGTTACCAAGATATTATCCAAGGTACTACTTACTCTGTGGAGATTGATGAGCAAACAGGTTTCCAAGACAAGGTAATTTCTGAAATGGGTAGAAACCGTAAGTTGGTTCCAACTATCCAGATCTTGGATACGAAAGGAGAAGAGATTCGTCACTATACGCTACCAGCTGGTGCACACATCATGGTAGAAGAAGGAGACGAGATCAAGTCTGGTCAGGTGTTGGTTAAGATTCCTAGAAAATCTGCAAAAGCGGGTGATATTACAGGAGGTCTACCACGTGTAACAGAATTGTTTGAAGCACGTAACCCTTCTAACCCAGCGGTTGTTTCTGAAATTGACGGTATTGTTTCTTATGGACGTATTAAGCGTGGTAACCGTGAGATCATTGTTGAGTCAAGAACAGGTGAGCAACGTAAGTACTTGATCAACTTATCTAAGCAGATTCTTGTTCAAGAGAACGACTTTGTACGTGCGGGTATGGCTCTTTCTGATGGTGCAATTACGCCATCTGATATCTTGAAGATTCAAGGACCAACTCGTGTACAAGAGTATCTTGTAAATGAGATTCAGGAAGTTTACCGTTTACAGGGTGTGAAGATTAACGATAAGCACTTTGAGGTAATCGTTCGTCAGATGATGCGTAAAGTAAGCATTCAAGATCCAGGAGATACTTCTTTCTTAGAAGGAAACTTGGTACACAAGAATGACTTTATTGAGCAAAACGACTGGATCTACGACAAGAAAGTTGTTGAAGAAGCAGGAGATTCTGAGAAATTCAAAGCAGGTCAAATTGTTTCTGCACGCGAGTTGAGAGATGAGAACTCTATTTTGACAAGAGAAGATAAGAACTTAGTAGTATCTAGAGATGCGCAGCCTGCCACGGCAACGCCAATCCTACAGGGTATTACAAGAGCGTCTCTACAAACAAAATCGTTCATCTCTGCTGCGTCATTCCAGGAAACAACTAAGGTGTTGAACGAAGCTGCAGTAAGCGGTAAAGTAGACTTCTTAGATGGATTGAAAGAAAACGTTATTGTAGGTCATAAGATTCCTGCTGGTACAGGTATGAAGGTTTATGATGAAGCTATCGTTGGATCTCAGTCTGAGTATGATCAGTTGATGGAGAGCAAAGAAGTGGATTTAGAAGAGACACTTTAAGATGAGCGATCAGAACAAAGTAGACAATCAGAATCAGCAAATGAATGTTGAGCTGAGTGAAGAAATGGCAGGAGGTGTGTATTCCAACCTTGCCATTATCAACCACTCGCCAAGTGAGTTTGTGGTAGATTTTATACAAATGATGCCTGGAGTACCAAAGGCAAAAGTGAAAAGTAGAGTGGTTTTAACGCCTCAACATGCCAAGCGTTTGCTTAGAGCGTTGCAAGACAATGTAGTTCGATACGAGCAGCAATTTGGCGAGATCAAGGATATTGAACCACCGCAAATTCCACTGAATTTTGGTCCAACAGGACAAGCATAAGTTTAAAAAAGCCGCTTTGTAAGTACAAAGCGGCTTTTTTCTTTTTAACCAATTGATAATTAACATTTCAGTTAATTATCGTATATTCGGTAGACATTCTGAAGCTACCAAACACCAGAATACCCATTCCCATAGTATTGAATTAGAATTGTATACCTATAGGGTATAAGAAGAAATTTAAGATTTGGAAGAGCTCCGCTTAAATGAGTATTTTCTTCATATACTTTGGTTTATTGGTTTGGTGTAAAGGGTAGCTAATACTCATG